>JAPHSC010000263.1 GCA_026193125.1 Gammaproteobacteria bacterium | reverse complement strand
TCCGCGACGAGGATTTGCGTGCCGATCGTCAGCCCGAATTTACCCAGCTGGATGTCGAGACCAGCTTTATGTCCGAGGAACAGATCATGCAGGTCATGGAAAACATGATCCGCTCGCTGTTCAAGGAAGTATTGGATGTGGACCTGCCCGATCCTTTCCCGCGCATGACCTGGCAAGAGTCGGTGGACCGTTTCGGTGTTGACCGCCCCGATTTGCGCAATCCGCTGGAATTGGTGGACGTGGGTGATTTGCTCAAGGACGCCGACTTCAAGGTTTTCTCCGGTCCGGCCAACGATCCCGAGGGTCGCGTCGTGGCGCTCAAGGTGCCCGGCGGCAGCAATATCAGCCGCAAGCAGATCGATGACTACACCACTTTCGTGGCCCGCTATGGCGCCCGTGGCCTGGCCTGGGTCAAGTGTAACGATGTTGCCGCCGGTCGAGACGGCCTGCAGGCACCCATCCTGAAGTTCCTGACCGACGAAGCCATCAGCGGCATCCTGCAGCGCACCGGCGCCCAGTCGGGAGACATCATTTTCTTTGGTGCCGGCAGTATCAAGGTTGTAAATGACGCCCTGGGTGCGCTACGCATCAAGCTGGGTGAGGACTGCGGCCTGGTGGAAGATGCCTGGCGCCCGGTCTGGGTGGTGGACTTTCCCATGTTCGAGTGGGACGAGGACAACAAGCGCTGGTCCGCCACGCATCATCCGTTTACCGCGCCCAAGAACAACGATCCGGCAGAACTGGCCGCCCATCCCAAGGGCGCGCTGGCGCGGGCCTATGACATGGTGCTCAACGGCTCTGAAATTGGTGGTGGCTCGGTGCGTATTCACCGGCAGGAGATGCAGTCGACGGTGTTCCGTCTGCTGGATATCGGTGAGGAAGAAGCGCGCGAAAAGTTCGGCTTCCTGCTGGATGCCCTGAAGTTTGGTTGCCCGCCACACGGTGGCATCGCCTTCGGTCTGGATCGACTGGTCATGCTGATTGTTGGCGCCAACAGCATCCGTGAAGTCATTGCCTTCCCCAAGACCCAGTCGGCCGCCTGTCCTTTGACTGACGCACCGGGTGTGGTGAGCGAACAGCAGCTGAAGGAACTGAATATTCGGGTGCGCCGTCTGCCAGGCAGTGACGCCCCGGAGTCCGCCAGCTAGCCCCGCACAGCCGTCTACAGTTATGCCTAAACCATCATCCGGCCGTGAAGCAGTGGTGCTGCTTCACGGCCTGTGGATGACCCGCAACGTCATGGCGCTTCTGGGCCGACGCCTGGCCGCGGCTTCACCTGCCAGGCAAACGCATCTTTTCGGTTATCCCTCCATGCGCGCCGGCATGGCGCAAAACATGGAGGCCCTGCTCACGTTTATCGCGGGCCTGGATGCTGACACCGTGCACCTGGTGGGTCACAGCCTGGGCGGTGTGCTTATCCTGAATATGCTAAACCGGTGCGCACCACCGCAGCCCGGCCGCGTGGTGTGCCTGGGGTCGCCCTTGCGCGGCAGCGCTACCGCCAGCCGCCTGCAGGAATTGCCTGGCGCTCGAGTGCTGGTCGGGGAAAGCCTGGAGCAAGTGCTGGCGCGACCCTTGCCGGATTGGCAGGGTCAACGGGAAGTGGGCGTGATCGCCGGCTCACGCGGTATGGGTCTGGGTCGTTTGCTGCGACGACTGGATGGCCCTAACGATGGCACGGTCAGTGTGAGTGAAACCTGTCTGCCGGGAATCAGCGATCACCTGGTCATGGACGTGTCCCACACGGGTCTGGTCTTGTCACGCGAGGTGGCGATCCAGACGGATTTTTTTCTGCACCGGGGACACTTTTTGCGCGACTAGTCGCGCGTGTCCAGCAGCCTCTTGAGTCGATAGAGTTCCTCCAGCGCCTGGCGCGGGCTGAGGGCGTCGGGATCGACTTGTTCGAGCGCGTCCAGCGCAGGATGCGCGGGTAATTCAGGTTCGGGTTCGGTCGTGAACAGCGCCAGTTCTCCCTGGGCCGCAGGACCGTGCTTGTCGCGTTGCGCTTCCAGGTGCTTCAGGTATTTGCGGGCGCGCGTAATTACCGTCGCGGGCACGCCCGCCAGGGCCGCCACCTGGAGGCCATAGCTCTGGTTGGCGGGACCTTCTTTCACCGTGTGTAAAAACACCAGCTTGCCACCATGTTCGGTGGCATCCAGATGTACATTGGCGCAGGCCGTCAACTCCTCGGTGAGACCCGTGAGCTCGAAATAATGTGTGGCGAACAGGGTGAAGGCACCGACCTTTTCACCCATGTAATGGGCGCAGGCCCAGGCCAGGGAGAGTCCGTCAAAGGTGCTGGTTCCCCGGCCGATTTCATCCATCAGCACCAGCGAACGACTGGTGGCGTTGTTAAGAATATTCGCGGCCTCGGTCATCTCCACCATGAAGGTGGACTGCCCACCGGCCAGGTCGTCGCTGGCGCCAATACGGGTGAAGATCCTGTCTACCGGACCGATGGTGGCTTCCCGGGCCGGGACAAAGCTGCCAATGTGCGCAAGGATGACGATCAGCGCGCACTGCCGCATGTAGGTCGACTTGCCACCCATATTGGGCCCGGTGATGACCAGCATTCGGCGGTCTTCGTCCAGTCTCAGGTCATTGGGTACGAAGGGCTGTTGCAGTACCTGCTGGACCACCGGGTGACGCCCGGCGCCAACGTTGATTACCGGTGCGTCGCTCAGGGTCGGGCGCACCAGTTCCAGCTCAAACGCGCGCTCTGCCAGGCAAGCCAGCACATCCAGTTCGGCCAGCGCCTCGGCCAATTGCTGCAGTGGCGCAAGCTCTTCTATCAATAATTCCAGCAAGGCTTCGTAGAGTGCTTTTTCCCTGGCCAGGGAGCGCTCTCTTGCGCTCAGCACCTTGTCCTCGAAGCTCTTGAGCTCGGGGGTGATGTAGCGTTCGGCGCCCTTCAGAGTCTGGCGCCGGACATATTCCTCGGGGACCCGGTCGGCCTGGTTGCGGTGGATTTCCAGGTAATAGCCGTGTACGCGGTTGTAGCCCAGTTTCAGGTTGGCGATGCCGCTGCGCTCGCGTTCGCGCTGCTCCAGCTCACTCAGGTAAGCATCGGCGTTCTGGCTGATATTGCGCAGTTCGTCGAGTTCCGTGTCATAGCCTTCGGCCAGTACACCGCCGTCACGAATCAGTACCGGCGGTTCATCCACCAGCGCACCTTGCAGCAGGGTGTGCGTGGGGCTGTGGTCACCGCAATGAGCACCCAGTTCCGCCAGTCGAGGGGCATCCATGCGCTGGATGGTCGAACGCAGAAGGGGGATTCGTTCCAGCGCCCTGCGCAGCTGCGCGAGGTCCCTTGGGCGTGCGCTTTTCAGGGCGATGCGCGCCAGGATTCGCTCCACATCGCCGATGCCTTCCAGCTGTTCCCGCAAGTCCAGGTAATGACGGTTATCCAGCAGTGTCCCCACGGCATGAAAGCGCTGCGCCAGCACGGCCTGATCTCTCAAGGGGCGATTGATCCAGCGTCGAAGCAAGCGGGCACCCATGGAGGTGACCGTGCTGTCCATGACGCCGGTCAATGTGTATTCGTCATGCCCCGAGAGGCTGTATTGCAACTCCAGGTTGCGCCGGGTGGCGGCGTCCATGAGCAGGGCGTCACTACGCTGTTCCAGGCGCAGGCCAAGAATGTGGGGCAGGGCAGTGCGCTGGGTATCCTGTACATACTGCAACAAGGCGCCGGCCGCACTGACGGCGCAGGCCATGTCCTCGCAGCCAAAGCCGCTCAGGTCGCGGGTGCCAAACTGGGTATTCAACCTCTGCCTGGCGCTGCTTTCCTCAAAGTGCCAGGGTGGCCGGCGACGCACATAGGCCCGGTCTTGCAGGCGAGAATCCAGGTCCGCCTGCTCGCTCACCAAAAGTTCCGCCGGTCGCAAGCGCTCGAGTTCGGCCATCAGGGCTTCCCCGGTGTCCGCCTCCATCAGACTGAAGCGCCCCGAGGACAAGTCCAGCCAGGCCAGACCCAGCCGTCCGCGAGGGCCCAGGTGGGCACTGACCAGTAGCGCTTCAGAGCGCTCGTCCAGCAAAGCGTCCTCGGTCAGGGTGCCGGGCGTGATGATGCGCACCACCTGGCGATCCACCGGCCCCTTGCTGGTGGCCGGATCGCCGATTTGCTCGCAAATTGCTACCGACTCACCCTTGGCCACCAGTTTGGCCAGGTAGGTGTCGGCCGCGTGCACCGGGACGCCGGCCATGGGTATGGGTTCGCCGGCGGACTTTCCGCGACTGGTGAGGGTGATATCAATCAGCCTGGATGCGCGCCTGGCGTCGTCGTAAAACAACTCGTAGAAATCACCCATCCTGTAAAACAGCAGGACGTCCGGGTGTTCGGCCTTGATGCGCAGGAACTGCTGCATCATCGGCGTATGAGTTTCGGGTGATTGTGCGCGCATGCTGGCTGGGTCAGGGGTCCCGGTGTGTTTGAATTCGGGATGCTATCAGATTTGCGGAAGGGTTCGATGCCAAAGCGGCCCTCTGTTAGCATTCCGACAACATGAAAATCGTGCACATCGAATCCGGTCGTCACCTCTATGGCGGACCCCAGCAGGTCCGCTACCTGGTTCAGGGCCTGGCCGAGAGGGATGTGGAAAATGTCCTGGTCTGTGCACCCGGTGCCGCGCTGGGCCGACAGCTGCGCACCCTGGCGCGGGTAATCGAGATACCTTGCGCGGGTGACCTGGATCTTCGTTATCCATGGCGCTTGTACCGTTTGCTCCGTAAAGAGGAGCCGGACCTGGTGCACGTACACAGTCGCCGGGGTGCGGATTGGTGGGGTGGTCTTGCGGCGCGCTTGGCCGGTGTGCCGGCGGTATTGTCCAGGCGGGTGGACCGGCCCGAGGGTCGCCTGGCGGGTTTGAAATACCGGCTGTACCAACGAGTGATAGCGATTTCGCGCGCAGTGCGGGAACAGTTGCTGGAAGCGGGCGTGCCTGGGTCGAATATTGCCTATGTGCCTTCCGGAGTGCAGGCCGAGGCCCTGCAGGTGGAACGCGACCGCAACTGGTTGGCCACGGAACTGGGTATACCTCGAGAGGCTTTTCTGCTGGGTATCGTGGCCCAATTGATCCCGCGCAAGGGCCACAGTGATCTGTTCAGGGCCCTGGAATCCATGGGTGATCCATCCTGCTGGCTGCTGGTGCTGGGCCAGGGTAAGGAAGAAACGCGTCTGCGCGAGGAAGCCCGCCGCCGTGGTCTGGCAAGCCAGGTGGTGATCGCCGGCTTCCGTGAAGATGCAGCACGCATCCTGCCTTGCCTGGATGTGCTGGTGCATCCGGCGCATCGGGAGGGTCTCGGCGTCAGTGTGCTGGAGGCAGCGGCGGAAGGCGTGCCCATAATTTCAACCAATGCAGGTGGTCTGGTGGACTTGATCATCCATGAGCAGACGGGCTTGCTGGTAAACCCCGGCTCACCGGACGAGCTTGCGGAAGCTATTATGCTACTCAAGGAGGACGCGGAATTGGGCCGGCAATTGGCCAATGCAGCGCGCCGAAAAGTGAGTCAGGATTTTACCGTAGAAGAAATGATAGAGGGGACCATCAGGGCGTATGAAAATGTCCTGAAGCGTCGCCACGAGAGGTGATTCATGCTCGCGGATGAGCAGCATATTTCCAGTCTGGTGGAGGAATTGGCGGGGCTGTTGCGGCAGTCGGGTCGTACCCTGGCGACGGCCGAATCCTGCACAGGCGGCTGGGTCAGCAAGGCACTCACCGACCTGGCGGGCTGCTCCGACTGGTTCGGTTACGGTCTGGTCACTTACAGCAACCAGGCCAAGCAGCGCTTGCTCGGTGTCGGACACGACACCCTGGAGCGATATGGCGCCGTTTCAGAGCAGGTGGTGGAGGAGATGGCCAGGGGATTGCTGAAGCTCAGCGGCGCCGACCTCGGGCTGGCCGTGAGCGGTGTCGCGGGTCCGGGCGGAGGCAGTGCGGACAAGCCGGTAGGGACCGTATGGTTTGCCTGGTCATCGCGCCAGGGCGACGGGATACAGGTGCAGACAGGGTTACAGCGATTTTCCGGGGATCGAGAGTCGGTTCGCCGGCAGGCCGTGGCGTTTGGCCTGCAGGGTCTGCTGCCCCGTGCCTGAGCATCCCGTGTCCGTGCGTCTGTTTTTCGCCCTGTGGCCGAATGACGCCTTGCGCGAGCAAATTTGGCGGGTTTCCCGCCGCGGTGTGACGGCCTGTGAGGGTCGGCCGGTCATCAGGGAGAATCTGCACATGACCCTGGCGTTCCTGGGCAGCGTCAATGCAGAGTTGCTTCCGCGAATACGCGCGGCAGCGGCGGATATACAGATGCCGGGCTTTGAGTTCAGACTGGATGAAATGGGCTACTGGGTGCGTCCCAGGGCCCTGGTGATCCAGCCTGCGTCATTTCCCGCGGCATTACCGGCACTGGTCCAGGCCCTGTGGCAGGCGCTGGGCCCGTTGCAGTTGACCGGGAAACCGGGCGCGGCTGGTGCCTATCGGCCACACGTCACAATCGCACGCAAGGCTGTGTGCCCGGCTGAACTGGTCCTGGAAACGCCGGTTCACTGGGTGGTACGGGATTTCTGCCTGGTCAGTTCGGTCACCGACCCGGCTGGCGCACGCTATGAGCCATTGGCGAGGTATCATCTTCTTCAAGCGGACACTCAGGCAAACGATAGCCGCGGCATTGGCGCTTGTTGAGCGTAAATCGCCAACGGCCGGGAAATGACGGCTGCCGAGTTCGCCCAGTTATGGAATAATCCGCCCTCACGTTCGCTCTTTACAGGGCCCGCAATCAGCTTCAGGTGATAAATGGACGACAATCGAAAAAAGGCCCTGGCCGCAGCGCTGGGACAGATCGAGAAACAATTTGGCAAAGGCTCGGTAATGCGCCTGGGCGATGGTGGCCCGACCAAGGATATCGAAGTGGTATCCAGCGGTTCGCTGGGTCTGGATATCGCGTTGGGTGTGGGCGGCTTGCCCCGGGGCCGGGTAGTGGAGATCTACGGTCCGGAGTCATCCGGCAAGACCACGCTGACCCTGCACGTGATCGCCGAGGCCCAAAAGTTGGGCGGCACTTGCGCGTTCGTGGACGCCGAACATGCACTGGATCCGCAATATGCCGGCAAGCTGGGTGTGGACGTGGATAATCTCCTGGTGTCGCAGCCGGATACCGGGGAGCAGGCGCTTGAGATCACGGACATGCTGGTGCGCTCGGGCGCCGTGGACGTGGTGGTTGTGGACTCGGTGGCCGCGCTGACGCCCAAGGCCGAAATCGAGGGCGAGATGGGCGATTCCCATATGGGCTTGCAGGCCCGTTTGATGTCCCAGGCCTTGCGCAAGCTCACCGGCAACATCAAGCGCTCTAACACCATGGTGATCTTCATCAACCAGATCCGCATGAAGATCGGTGTGATGTTCGGCAATCCCGAGACCACTACTGGTGGTAATGCGCTGAAGTTCTACGCCTCGGTTCGCCTGGATATTCGCCGCATCGGCGCGATCAAGAAGGGCGATGAGGTGATTGGCAACCAGACCCGCGTGAAAGTCGTGAAGAACAAGATTTCTCCACCCTTCAAGCAGACTGAATTCGAGATTCTCTACGGTGAGGGTATCTCCCGCCTGGGTGAAGTCATCGACCTGGGTGTGGCCAATGGTTTCATCGACAAGTCGGGTTCCTGGTACAGCTACAAGAGCGATCGGATTGGTCAGGGCAAGGAAAATGTTCGCCAGTTTCTGAAGGAAAATCCGGCAATTGCCGTAGAGATAGAAGCTGCTGTGCGGGCCAAATTAATGCCTAAAAGGCAAGAGTTAGCGGAAGCGATCGATGAGGAAGCTGCTGAGGCTTGATCCTGCTTGGATGCCATGACAGATCAGGAGGAGTCGCAGTTCAGCCTGACCGATGCCAGGCGAACCGCGATGGATTTGCTGGCAAGGCGTGAGCATTCGGTGCTTGAGCTGCGCAGGAAACTTGCCAAGCGTGATATGTCGGGGGAGGTGGCAGAGCAGGCCTTGCAGGGTCTGGTCGCCGATGGTCTGCTGGATGAGAGCAGGTTTGCCGAGAGCTTCGTTTCTTCCCGTATAAGCAAGGGGCAGGGTCCGCTAAGGATACGGGGAGATTTGTCCGAAAGGGGTATCGCCGGCGAGCTTGTTGAGCAGGCCCTGGAGTCCACGGACTGCGACTGGTTTGAACTTGCCAGGCAGGTGCGTGCCAGGCGTTTTGGCCCGGAGGCTCCTGGTGACTATCCCGAGCGGGCCAGGCAGTCCCGTTTCCTGCAATATCGCGGCTTTAGCAGCGAACAAATTCGCTTCGCTGTTGGCGACAACTAGGGAGCCTCTGATCTGGTCATGAGCGTGTATCTTGCGACGAAAAAATCCATCTTCTGTGTTGCCAATCTTCGCAATAG
>JAPHSC010000440.1 GCA_026193125.1 Gammaproteobacteria bacterium | reverse complement strand
GTATGTACGGATTCTGAACAGAATCTGTCCGTCATCGCCAGCAGACTGTCCAAATGCCAACTGCCTGGTCCGTCACAGCGTCGGCGCGGTGTTCGCCAACCCGGAATCCCCAGGCCACGATCAGCCATCGCCGCTACTGACGAGTGCAGGTCATGCAAATTCGTCGCGCAGATCAACGGGGTGTCAGCGGCGAGCCTGCTGCAAAGCCGCTATCTCTTCTTTCTCTATGGGGGTATGCGGGTAGTCCGGCTGACGTCCCTGCAAAGTCAGAATATTCTCTTTGACCACTATACCTTTATCTATATTTATAGCCCGACGGATAGTCTCGTGTTGCTGCCAGGATTTACGGCCAGCCGCGACCGTGGGTAAATGCACGATCATGGCGGCAGAGAGCGAGCGCGACGCACTTTCCCAAAGGTAGCTTGGCGTATGATCCACGGCGTAGTAATCCACTGAGCCGATCCTGATCATGGGCTGATCGAATGAGGTCGGCCGGGCAAAATAGAAACCCATCCCCTGATCGCAACTGACATCGATAATCAGGCAGCCGCGCTTGAGGCAGGAGCTCTCCTGCCGGGTGACATAGTCAATCGGGTTATCAATATCCTGATAGGTTCCGTTGATTATGATATCTGATTCGCTGATCAACTCGCTGAGGGGCCTCTCAGTCCCGTCGTGCTCTACCACCAACATGCGGGCCTCGCCCTCATCGCCGGGACGAATGCGGACATAATGACAGTCCAGCACTTCTTCACGCACCTCGTGGTCGGGCCGCTGAATACAGATGGTTATATCTCTGAAACCGTGGGCCTTGAGGGCGTAAATGGCGCCACGGCTTACCGCACCAAAACTGAATATGATGACTTTGCGCTGGTTACCGTAATGCCCGTCTATTCCCTTGAGCTGAAGGGCATGTAACACGGCGCAGTAACCGGCCATCTCGTTGTTCTTGTAGAAGGTGTGGCGACCCACTTGTCCGCCGGGGCCCCAGACAAACATGTCCTCAAAAGCAATCAGCGTCAGCTTTCGATCAATGGCGGCCTGGGTGATGGCGCGTTGCTGTGCGCAATGCACATAGCCCCAAAGGATTCCGCCTTCGCGAAGTTCTTCCAAATCAGCCAGAATTGGCTTGGAACTGATAACTATATTCGAGTTAGCCAATAAATCGTGGCGCGATGCGATACCAGCAGTCTGGGATTCGATTTCTGAGTCCGGGATGCCGAATGGCGCTCCATAGCCCTCCTCGAATATCAGTTGCCGACGCAGGGAATCGGGAATACGCGGTAAATGTTCCGGATGAATTGGGACACGTCTCTCGTCAGGTTTCCGTGAAGTCCCGATTACGCCCAATGTCAATTTGCTAAACTCGATACCGTTCTCCCAATCCAATAAATTTATGTGACTTGAGTTAATGAAATAGCGCCGCATTGATGGAGCCATCAGTGTCTGTGGTGTGATCTAAAGAACAAGGTCGCAATCGTGTGCTTTTCAGGTCGACACAAAGCCTTGCGCTTTACGTGTGTGAAGATAAAAGTAACTGAAATATCAGTTAGTTATCTGAGTGGCGGGTCTGCAGCCTGCCGATGTGAAGGGCGGTTACTCTGTGTCACGCAGCAGGCGATTCAAAGGTCCAGGCAGGGGTCCACTATACACCTGGCGGAAAAATATTGGGTGGAGTCAGTCCTGAAGACCCAAATCAGGCTGGTTGAAAAGCCGGATTCGGCTGTGTGTCTGGCGGCATTCTCCTCGCCTTGTTTTTTACTGCAATCCGGACATTGATGACTGACGCCGACGTGCGCAGACCTGCTCGCCTTCCAGGTTGCGGATGGAGCTGGGCATTAACAGTTCTGTAAATGGTCGTGTGGAGACTGAGGCCAGGCATTACCCATGCAGAGGGCTGACGCTTGCGAAGACGATGAACGCGCCCAGCACGAGGCCAAACACTCCGGCTGGCCGGAACGCGCCTCGAAACTTGCTGGCCGACCAGACTGCGAATCGCCTGTGTCGTGATGGCAGCATTATTAAAAGCACCAAACTTGCACCTATCAATAGATAGCCAATGGCCAAAATCACCCGCGGATAAACCGTCTGATCGGCGTAGGTAATGAAGATCAAACCGAAGGCGAGCCTGCTGCCTATCTCGAATGGGTGGAACCAGGACTTCGTGCTGAAACCGATAATGCCATTTGACCAGGCCTCCGGATTCGCGATCATGATGAGGCTGAAGACACACATCAGGACCCCAAAAAAAGCCATCAAGTACATGTATTGGCCCCCGGTGTTCAGATTCAGGAGTCAGCGCTTGACTGTACTGATCGGTGACCCGCTGCCGACGGACTTCTGCAACGTCGACGGGTCAGACTTGCCTGTCATTTTCAAGATCGCAATTCGCTGCTTGATGGAAATCATTTACCCAGGCCTTTTGCATCACCAGAGGTATAGGCGAGTGGATGTGTAAACATGACCAGCCCGAACCATACTGCAAAAATAGCGTAGGCAATGCCACAGGCCACTAGCGGGAAGAGGGTGGTTGCCGACAAGGTCTTGGCAAGCACGATAGTCACAATCGAGAAATGGAGAAAATTGCCCATCGCCAGAGGTCGGCTGTAAATTCCGCCGATAAGCACGCCCCTGGCCATCCAGTTCAGATTGGCAAAACCCAGGTACAGGGCGCCGGAAACCTGAATGACAAGCAAAGGAAAGCCCGCGGGACTGGACCCCGCATATATCAGTAGCTCCTGCGGTAGAAAAAGTGCAGCGAGCCCAAGCATGGCCAGGAACGCGGCGCTGGCGCTCATCAGTATTCGAGTGTGCATGAATACCATCTCCAAGAAAATCCAGTGACTGATTCAAGTCGGTCCACATCAAAGTCAAGCCCGGGTGCTACAACAAAAGGCACGTGACCAAATGGCGGTTTCAACGGGTAGACATACCGCCAGGCTCATCGACCGTTCCCAGGCCCGGCGAAGCTTCCTTCGCCCTGGCGTCGCTTGCACTCGTTCTGTGCCTGTCCACCCAGAACCCCCAGGCCACTATCAGCCACATCGCCTGGGTTGACCAGGCCACCACCGTGGTTGAGGGCGGCGGTGGGCCGAGAAGATTCGCGGCGTAAATGAGCAGCAGGAAAATAGCCAGGGCCCAAAAGCCAATGCTGCCGATGCGATCCAGCGCCCTGGTCTGACGGGTATACATCCAGGCGCCTGTTGCGAATAGCGCAAGCTCCAGGGGTACGAATAGCCACGGGTGATTCCACAGTCCCAGGCCGATATGCGGCGACGCGCCCAAGACCAGCGGCATGTCCGGTCGATGGCTGAGCACATCCAGTACCCAGTGACTGACCACGAGCAGGGCAATCACCATCGCAGCCCGGGTACCCGCACGGCGCAGAAACAGGTAGAGCAATGCCAGCGATCCCGCCCACAGGCTCAAGGCGAGCAGACTGTGCGAATAGGGGTAGTGGGTGAAATTGAGCGGCGTGAGTGCGGTGATACCGGGCTCGATGGTAACGGTTTCGATCCCGAGCAGGACCAGGGTGGGCCAAATCAAATCCGCCAGTTGGCAGGCCAGGAACAACATGCCCAGTGAAACCTGTGGCGCGTATCGCTTGGCGCCAAGTCCTACTGCAAAGTGTCCAATAAACATGGCGGTCTCCAGGCGGGGTGGCTGGTTTCTCCCGGCGCAGGTCTCAAGCGCGAGCCCGCTTTTTGCGCCTATCCTAGTGCAAGCGATGCCTCTTGTCTCTTGCCGTCAGTACAAGGTGTCGGGGCTAATCTGCCTGGGCCCTGAAGATTCTGTACCTCAGGCCCGGAGTGGTGCTGACACCGAAATCACGGCTGGCGACATGTCCTTCGCTATCGAGTAGGTAGTAGGTGGGGTAGCCGTAAATACTCCAGCTCGCTGCAATTTGTTGGTTGCCCAGCAGCACCGGGATAGTCAGCTGGTGCTCGTCACGAAATTCCTGCACTGCCCCGACAGTGTCGTAGGACAGGGCCACCATCACCATGCCCAGCTCATTCTCTTCATAACTGTCGCGCAGACCTTGCAGGCTGGACGCGCTGAAGGCGCAGACCTTGCACCAGGGTGCAAAAAAGTACACCAGCGTGGGATGACCACGCAGCGAGGAGATGTCCAGTTCGCCGCCCTCCAGCAGCATTCCCCGCAAGGGCGGGGCGGCCTGTTGCGGATCTACCGGTAGCATGTCTCGTGTCTGCCAGTGCTGCACCAGCAGAAACACCAGCACAAATCCCGACAGCTCCAGCGGCCAGCGCAGCCAGCGTGGCCAGCTGGCATAGCCTCGCGGTGTTTGCTCGGTGTTGTTCATGGCAGGTGCGGCCTGGCCAGGAATTCCTGGCTTTGCATTTCCTGCATGCGACTGCGTGTACGTTGAAACTCGAATTCCAGTTTTCGTCCCGCGTAGATCTCTTCCAGTGAAACCTCGGCGGAGACGATGAGCTTCACATTGCGATCATAAAACTCGTCCACCAGGGAAATGAAGCGCCTGGCCTCGTCCTCGCTGTCACGGGTCAGGCGCGGTATGCCTGAGACCATGACGGTCTGGTAACAACGGGCCAGTTCGATGTAATCCTCCTGGCTACGAGGGCCGCCGCAGATAGCCTGGAAATCAAACCAGACCACATCGCCTGCCAGGCGACGGGCAGTGACTTCGCGATTGTTTAACACCAGGCTCATGTCGCGCTCATCGCTGTCAGGGGCGATGTCCTGAAAATACCGTTCCAGATTTTGTTCCGCCTGCTCATCCAGCGGGCAGTGATAAATCTCGGCCTGCTCCAGCACGCGCAGACGGTAATCCACACCGGCGCCCAGTTCCATCACTCGAGTATGGGTTTGCAGCAGGGCGATGGCCGGCAGGAAGCGCTGCCGCTGCAAGCCGTCCCGGTACAATTGGTCAGGCGGCACATTGGAGGTGGCGACCAGGGTAACGCCGCGTCGGAACAGGGCCTCGAACAAGGTGCCCAGGATCATGGCATCGGCGATGTCGTTGACAAAAAATTCATCGAAGCAGATGACCCTTGCTTTCATGGCCAGTCGCTCGGCCACCTCTTCAAGCGGATTCTCGAGATTGTTTAACTGCGTCAGTTCGCTGTGGACATCGTGCATGAAGCGATGAAAATGACTGCGCATCTTGTACGGCACATGCAACTGCTCATAAAAGCGATCCATGAGCATGGTCTTGCCACGGCCTACGGTGCCCCAGATATACAGGCCCTGAATGGGGGTTATGGATTTGCGTCGGCCCAGCAGTCGACCCACCAGGCCGGCTTGTCGCCGGGTCGGCGCCTGCGCCAGTGTGGCCGAGAGCTGACGCAGTGCTTCCTCGACCTGGACCTGGGCGTCATCCAGGACAATCTGCTGGGAGCGGGTGGAGGCATGTAATGGCATGTGCGGGCTTACCGAGAATCCGGATCAATGCTGTCTGGCTGAAAGTCTAGCAGTATGCGAGATGAACCGGCGGGGCGACTTTCAAGTGGAAGACCGGAGCCGCAGTTTGCAGCCCCGGTCCGGTTGAGTCTCCCTACATGCTGCCGTAGTTCGGACCCGATCCACCCTCGGGCGTGACCCAGGTGATTTGCTCGTAGGGATCCTTGATGTCGCATGCTTTGCAGTGCACGCAATTGGAGGGGTTTATTTGCAGTTTCTGACCACCTGCCTCGTTATCCACCATCTCGTATACACCGGCCGGGCAAAAACGGATGCAGGGATTGCCGTATTCGGTGGCACAGCGGGTGCTGCACAAATCCAGGTCGGCCACTTTCAGGTGCACCGGCTGGGACTCTTCGTGAGCGTTGTTCGCAAAATACACCGAGGCGAGGCGGTCCCGGGGCGCCAGGCTGCGTTCGAGGTAGTCACGCTTCGGCGCACGGTAACCGTCCTTCTTCTTCATACTGGACCAGTCGGCATGGTGGCTAAGGGTCCACGGCAGCTTGCCGACAAACACGGTCTCTATCGCGGCATTTACCATCCCCCCCCAAAGTCCCCATTTGAAGCCGGGCCGAATGTTGCGCACCTTGTGTAGTTCCCGACCGCTGGCCGAGGCGCGGAAGGCTGCGTCGAAGCCCGCACAAGACAGGTTCTCGGCACTGTGTTCAGCAGCCTGCATACCGCAGGCGATGGCCACGTGTATGCCCTTGATTTTGGGCACGTTCAGGGTACCGGCCGTATCGCCGACCAGGACAGCACCGGGCATCTCCAGCGTGGGCATGGACTGGTAGCCGCCCTCGATCAGGGTACGCGCACCGGTGGTGACGATCTCGCCACCTTCGAGCAGGGCCTTGATCTTCGGATGATGCTTGAACTGCTGGAAGGCCTCGAACGGCGCGAAGTCGGGATCCTGGTAATCCAGGCCCACCACGAAACCGATGTAAACCTGGTCGTTTTCCAGGTGATACAGGAAGCTGCCACCGTAGGTTGCGTTGTCCAGCGGCCAGCCCACGGTGTGCTGGATGTTGCCGGGCTTCACTCGCCCGGGCGGTACCTGCCACAATTCCTTGAAGCCCAGTCCATAGGTTTGTGGTTGCTTGCCGGCATCCAGGTCATAGCGCTTGATCAGTTGCTTGGTGATGCTGCCACGGCAGCCTTCGGCCAGCACCGTGAGCTTGGCATGGATGTCAACGCCGGCGGTGTAGGCAGATCCTGGCGTGCCGTCGCTCTCCAGACCCATGTCGCCGACCCGAACACCGATGACTTCGCCCTGGTCCCCGATCAGGGCCTCGGCACCCGCGAACCCCGGGAATATATCCACTTCCAGCGCCTCGGCTTTTTCAGCCATCCATTTCACCAGTTGCCCCTGGGAAATAATGAAATTGCCGTGGTTGGATTGCTGTGGCGGCGTGGGAAGTTTCATGGCGCCGGTCTTGCTCAGCTTCAGAAAGGTGTCGTCCCTGGCCGGAACACAGATAGCCGGGGGACTTTGACGCCATTCAGGCAATAGCTGATCCAGGGCATCCGGTTCAAGCACAGCGCCGGACAAGGCGTGAGCACCAACTTCGGATCCTTTTTCCAGCACACAAACCGTGCGCTCCGGCTTGAGTTGCTTCAGGCGAATAGCGTAGGCCAGTCCGGCCGGGCCGGCACCTACAACGGCTACATCATATTCCATGACATCGCGTTCACTCATGGTCTCATCCTTACATCAATCTGTGTTCAAAGTCCGTGACCGGGATGTGTTCCAGCCGCCGGCGTGTATTCGTTCGCAGGAGCTACTTGGGCTGCATCCTGATGGCGCCATCCAGGCGAATGACTTCGGCATTGAGCATGGCCATCTCGTAGATGAACTTGACCGTATCCGCATATTCCTCGGGGCGCCCCAGGCGCGACGGGAAGGGTACCTGGGCGGCCAGCGACTTTTGCACCTCTTCGGGCATGCCGGACATCATGGGTGTCATGAAAATACCCGGCGCGATGGTGTTGACGCGTATGCCCATGCGGGCAAATTCGCGTGCCATGGGCATGGCCATGGCGACCACACCACCCTTGGAGGCGGAATAGGCAGCCTGGCCAATCTGGCCCTCGAAAGCGGCGATGGACGCGGTGCTGATAATGACACCCCTTTCACCATCGGCGTTGGGCGCGTTGTGTTGCATCAGGTTGGCCGCAGCCTTGGCTACGAAGAAGCTGCCAATCAGGTTGATCTGGATGGTTTTGGCGAAATAACTGCCGTCCATGGGTGCTTCGCGCCCCAGTACGCGACCGGCGCCGATCACACCGGCGCAATTGACGACCAGCGTCAGACCGCCAAAATGCGTGTGCGTCTTTTCCACTGCAGCAATGACCTGGCCCTCGTCACTCACGTCGGTGCGAATGAATATGGCGTTATCGCCGAGGGTCTTGGCTGCGGCTTCACCCACCTCTTTGTTGACATCCAGCAGGGCAACCCGCCCGCCTTCAGCAACGATCTTCTGCGCACTGGCGTAACCCAGTCCCGAGGCACCCCCGGTTACCACCGCTATGGCCTTGGTAAAATCCATCTGTTCTCTCCCGATCGATAAATTGAATGTCTGAAATTGTGTGCAGGGAAACCCCTAAATTACCCCGAATGATGTGGAGTGCAGACGCATGGATTCGATCTCAAGGCACTAATCTCGCCTGCGTGGTGCACGCGAGGATTGGCACAGGGAAGTCGAATTGCTCAGCCGCGCGACACACGTTCATGAATAGATTGAAGGCTCCTTAAAGCTTGCCGATGCGCCCCAGCTTGCTGGCTGGCGCGCGATTAAGTGCGGCGCTGATGAAACGCCCCGCCTCCAGCAGACGTTCCAGGTCAACACCGGTTTCTATGTCCATGCCCTGCAGCATGTACAACACGTCCTCGGTGGCCACGTTGCCGGTGGCGCCATTGGCATAGGGACAACCGCCCAGGCCGGCAACCGCCGAGTCGATAATTTGGGCGCCCATCTCCAGACAGGCATACAGGTTGGCCAGGGCCTGGCCGCGTGTATCGTGGAAGTGCAGGCCCAGCTGATCCAGGGGAACTTCCCTGGCCACGCGTTCCAGCATGATCTGGGCCGCCCGCGGCGTACCGACGCCGATGGTGTCACCAAGGGAAACCTCGTAGCAGCCCAGTTGCAGCAGTTCTCTTGCCACCGTCGCGACCGTGTCGACCGGAACCTTGCCCTCGTACGGGCAGCCCAGTACGCAGGAGACGTAGCCACGCACGCGCACGCCCGCTTCGCTTGCCAAATCCATCACGGGCTGGAAGCGCTCTATGGATTCGCTGATCGAGGCATTTATATTCCGTTGATTGAAGGTCTCCGAGGCTGCGGTGAACACGGCGATTTCCTCCACGCCCACTTTCAGCGCCCGTTGCATGCCTTGAATGTTTGGCACCAGGGCCGGGTAGGAAACCCCTGGCGCCCGCTTGATGCCGGCGTAGACATCTTCGGCGTCAGACAGTTGCGGCACCCACTTCGGGCTGACAAAACTGCTGGCCTCGATCACTTTGAGACCGCAGGCGCTAAGCCGGTCTATCAGCTCTACCTTGGTGGCCGTCCAGATACGGGCGTGCTCGTTTTGCAGGCCATCACGTGCGCCTACCTCGACGATTTTTACCTTGCTTGGAAAATTTGCCATGTTTTGAGCTCAAGTCTTACCGGCATCTGCCCGGCGAATGTCACGTTAATCCCAAGGCTAATCGAAGTACTAATCGGATTTGACCCAGGCCGGTGGACGTTTATCGAGAAAGGCGTTCAGTCCTTCCTGCCCTTCATCACTGACGCGCAGCCGGGCAATCATGGCCGAGGTAGACAAGCGCAGCGCTTGCTGCCTCTCGCCACTCGCCCCGGCAACTTCTTTCGCCAGGCGCTTGGCTTCGGCCAGCGCCCTGGGGCCGGCCTTGAGCAGCATATTGACCTGCTCTTCCACCAATTCATCCAGCTCCTCGGGTTTGGCAACATCGTGCACCAGTCCCATCTTGCGGGCGTCTTTCGCAGAGATCGCTTCGGCGGTCAGGAACAAACGCCTGGCCTGGCGCTGACCGATGGCGGCTATCACATAGGGTGAGATAACAGCGGGCACCAGCCCCAGCCGCACCTCGGACAGGCACAGCCTGGCTTTCTTGCTGGCCAGGGCGATATCGCAACAGGCAATCAGTCCCACCGCGCCACCAAAAGCATGACCGTTGACCCTGGCTACCGTGGGCTTGGACAGGCGCTCCAATGTGGCCATCAAATCTGCCAGCTTCAGTGCATCAGTGAAATTTTCCTGTTCGCTGTAGCCCGCCATGGCGCGCATCCAGTTCAGGTCAGCACCTGCCGAGAAACTCTCTCCTGCACCGGTAAGCACCACTACCCGCACCTTGGGATCCTGGTCCAGCTGATTGAGCAGGGCTGTCAGTTCGGCGATCAACTGGTCGCCAAAAGCGTTGTGCTTGTCCGGCCGGTTGAGGGTAACCGTTGCAACACCCCGCCCATCGACCTTGAGAAGTAGGCTCTCTGTCATACGTGGCATCTCCTGATCTGAATGGTTCTTCAGGGCCATCAGATCGTCATCGTCTCGACCCGCGAATCCCACGATCAGCGGCCGGCTAGGCGAGCTCCACCGCAATGGCCGTGGCTTCGCCGCCACCGATACAAAGCGCTGCAATACCGCGCTTGCCGCCACGATTTTTCAGGGCATGTAACAGGGTGGCGATAATCCGGGCACCGCTGGCGCCGATGGGGTGACCCAGCGCACAGGCTCCACCATTCACGTTGACCTTGGCCGGATCCAGACCAAGGTCCTTGATGGCGGCCATGGTCACCACGGCAAAGGCCTCGTTGATCTCGTACAGGTCTACATCCTCGTTGCTCCAGCCGAGCTTTTCCTGCAGGGCCTTGATCGCGCCTACCGGGGCGGTGGTAAACCACTCGGGAGCGTGCGCGAAGGTGGTGTAACCGCAAATCGTGGCCAGGGGTTTCACACCCAGTGCCGCGGCCCTGGAGGCGGAGGCCAGCAGGACGGATGCCGCGCCATCAGATATAGAGGAGGAACTGGCGGCGGTAACGGTGCCATCGGACTTGAACGCCGGGCGTAACTTGGGAATGCCGGCGAGGTCGCAACGCCCCGGTTCTTCGTCCTTGTCCACCACGTAGCTCTTGCGACGGAATTCCACGGTAACCGGCACGATCTCGTCGGCAAATGCACCGGAGGCGGTTGCGGCAAGGGCGCGATTCACGGACTCCGTGGAAAACGCGTCCTGCTCCTCACGTGTGAATCCATATTTACCGGCAGTGGCTTCGGCAAAGGCACCCATCATCTGACCGTCGTATATGTTCTGCAGCCCGTCGTAGAACATGTGATCGAGGACTTCCTGGTGACCCATACGGTATCCGCCGCGGGCCTTGGGCAGGAGGTAGGGGGAGTTGGTCATGGATTCCATGCCACCGGCCAGCACCACCTGGGCGCCGCCCGAGGCGATCAAGGCGTGGCCGAACATCACCGCCTGCATGCCCGAGCCGCACATCTTGTTGATGGTGGTCGCGCCCACGCTCTGGGGAATACCCGCCGCCAGCGCGCCCTGTCGAGCGGGTGCCTGGCCCAGGCCGGCCGGCAGCACGCAGCCGTAGACGACCTCTGAAATTTCCGCAGGATCCAGGCCGGTTTGTTCCAGCACCGCGCGCGTGGCTGCGGCAGCGAGTTGGGGCGCGCTAACCGGGCTGAGAGCCCCCTGAAAAGAGCCTATTGGCGTCCGCAGCGCGGAAAGGATAACTACCGGATCATTTTGCATGGTTTTCTTGCTCCGTTTTGTCGTCGCCACCCGGCGCACAAGGATGGCGCCAATGGAGGCAAATCAGGACAGGGGCGCCACTGGCTGTTATGCCGGCCCCAATCGGGGAATCATGCCCCAGCGTATTGCGGCGCACAAGGGTACTTTCCGAGGCCGACCTGCAGTTTTACCGAAAGAAATACAGCTTTGCCAAGGGTCCGGGGCTTGAATTTGAGCCCATTCCCGGCTCCTGTGGGGCAGTCGGCGCCCCGGCGGGTCCCACTCCGGTATAATGACGGGCCAAGCATAAATCCCGGTGGAGTTATCTGGATGAATACCGCCCCGAATGTCATGAGCCCCGCCCCGCTGCGTACACGCACACCCCTGCGTTTTGTCAGCGCGGCCTCGCTGTTTG
>JAPHSC010000234.1 GCA_026193125.1 Gammaproteobacteria bacterium | reverse complement strand
GAGAACGCGCGCCCCAGGGTTGGGAGTGTTCCGGTGCATCGATCTGGGCCAGGCGGATTTTCACCCGTTGCTCGCCGGTCGCGAGCAAGGTCAGGGTATCGCCGTCGCTGATGCCGACTACAGTTCCTTCCAGCCGGTCTGAGATGACCGGTGCACAAGCTGCCAGCAGCGAGAGAACAAGCCCCGTTGCCCAGCGTAGGTGCATACTCAGGCAGACTCCGGACACCATGTATGGGTTCATAAATTGAACAGGGACTCCCCGGCCATGCTATTCCAGCCGCATACGGACAATGGTCTGTTCAAGCTCGCCGGTTTTTCTCATCTCCTCAATCCGGGACTTCAATGCAGCAGCCTCGATTGCGTTCGGCGCACCGATCAGGAACCTTATCGGCTCGTCGCGAAACGAGGCGTCATCCGCGATACTCAGATTATTTACGCGAATCATGCTCTTCAGGGTATCGACATACTCCTGCCCGCGTTCCGAGTAATTGATCAGTCCATCCGCCAATTCCAGGGAACGCAACGGTTGGCCGTCAGTCCGCTTTTGCGCTCGCAGGCGTCGGAATTCCTCGTATGCCGGGTGGGACATCAGGTTGATGAAATAGCCACGCACGCTGTCGAACGGCCAGTCGAAAGCGGCGATGCGATGGTCACCCAGATTCTTGCGCTGCTGCTCCGGCACCAGGCCCTTGCCGCCATAGGTCCACTGTCCGAACAATGCGTTGCCTTCTGCGGCAAATCTCGAGGTGCCGTAGCCACTCTCATAGGCCGCCTGCCCCAGGACCAGACCTGCAGGAATGACATCGAGTTTATAGAGCGCCTCGTCGATGACGGCTGCCAATGTGTCGCCAGTGCCGTTAAGTGTCGCAGCAGTTTCCTCGTCGGTGATTCGCAGGAGCACCGCCGCCTTGCGCAAGGACAGCAGGTCCTCATCTGAAATCGGCTGACCCGCCGCCAAACTGGTCTTCACCCGGACAAGTCCGGCGCGACGATCCAGCACCATGTCATTCGCGTGCAGGATCAAGGGCAGCATGAGCCGATAGAAGATTTCTTTCTTCTCCGGGACGGTTAACTTTTGCGCTGCCACGCGCCAATTGGGGTTAATTCCGGTAATTAACGCATGCGGTACCTTGAGTTGTTCACCGCGCGCCTCCTCACCCCAGAAGTTTTCCGACTTCAGCCAGCTTATCGTCTCGTCGATACTCGAGGAGACGAGCACCTCCTGGCTGCGCGCCGTTGCGCTAAACGACATCAGGAGCGACAGTGACAGCGCGGCAAACAAGCGTATGCGTGTAACAAGTGACATTGATTTTCCTTACTGTCGGAATAATCCATGAACACGCGAATCACAGCTAGCTGCTGTGATTGCGGGGCGAAAGTAATAAGCACTGCAAATATACAGAAATCCCGTCCCAACCGCCCCTTTTGGACTGGTGACACAGGCTTGCACACCCCACCTCTTACAGCGTACTTTGGGCGCTGGCAATTCAAACTCAATACTGTTGGCAGGATCACCAGGGGACCTATGGGCGTATGCATTTTGACCGAGTCGGAACTGCGCTCGGTGGTGGGTGTAGATACTCAATCGCTGGATGCCGTGGCAACAGCGTTCAGCTGGCTGCAACAGGGCAAGGTCAATATGCCGCCTATCATGCATATCTCGGCCCGCGAACATCATGGCGACATCGATGTGAAGAGCGCCTGTGTCGAGGGCGTGCCGGTGGTGGCAATCAAGATTGCCTCGGGATTTTTCAACAACCCGGACCGGGGCCTGCCAGCGGGCAGCGCCATGATGGTGTTGCTCAGCGCAGAGACCGGATTTTGCCAGGCCGTGCTCCTGGACAACGGCTATCTGACCGACCTGCGCACCGGCATGGCGGGTGCCGTGGCGGCAAACCTGCTGGCCCCGAAAACGGTGCACACGGTGGGTATATTGGGAACGGGCATGCAGGCACGTTTCCAGGCCCGGTGCCTGGCACTGGTACGTCCATTCCAGCGTATCCTGGTGTGGGGGCGCGGGCCTGAGAAAGTCCGGCAATACGCCGAAGACATGCAGACAGAGCTTGGGCTTCCGGTGGAAGCGGCTGACATCGAGACCTTGGTCAGGCAAAGCCAGGTGGTCATCACCACCACACCCAGCCAAAAACCCCTGGTCGAAGCCGACTGGTTGCACCCGGGATTATTTGTCTGCGCGGTAGGCGCCGACTTTCCAGGCAAACAGGAACTGCAGCCGGAGGTATTATTGGGGGCTGACCGGGTCGTCTGTGACCGGCTCTCCCAATGCACCCACAATGGTGAATTGCAGCACCTGTGCGTGGAAGGTGCCCTGCCACCGGCCTTTCTCGTTGATGAATTGGGTGAACTCACTACCGGCGTGAAACCCGGCAGGGGGAAAGAGTCCGAGATCATCATCTGTGATCTCACCGGCACTGGCGTGCAGGACACGGCTATCGCCAACCTGGCCTACCAGGCCGCGCTGGCGCGGGGCCTGGGCACGCAGGCTTGAGCGCCCAGGTCGGCAGAAAAACGGATCAACTAATTCAATACAGGCACAAGACAAGTACGAACCCAGGAGAGACCAAATGATTTTTTCGAGTGTGCGCAAGATCGTGGCGGGACTGGCAACGCTGATGTTGTTGATGGTAGGCAGTATGCCGGCGATATCCAGCGATGCTGTTGATCCGTCGGTCATCTCCGCGCTGGAGTGGCGTATGGTAGGCCCCTACCGTGGCGGTCGAGTGACCACGGTCACCGGTGTCGCTGACAAACCCTTCCTGTACTACATGGGTGCAACCGGTGGCGGGGTGTGGAAGACCGAGAACGCCGGCACTACTTGGGAAAATATCTCCGACAAGGATTTCAAGGTAGGCACCATTGGTGCCGTGGCCGTAGCCGAATCAGACAATAACGTGTTGTACGTCGGCACCGGTGAGGCGCCCATTCGGGGCGTGACCACCAGCCACGGCGACGGGGTCTGGACATCCACCGATGCCGGCAAGACCTGGCGTCATGCAGGTCTGGAAAAATCGGGACAAATATCCCGTATCCGCATCCACCCCACCGACCCCGACACCGCCTATGTGGGCGTGCAGGGCCAGATCGCCTCGCCTAACCCCGAGCGTGGTGTGTATCGCACTCGGGATGGCGGCAAGACCTGGGAGCAGGTACTCAAAGTCAGCCCCGACACCGGCGTCTCGGAACTGGTCATGGACCCCAACAATCCGCGCGTACTGTACGCGGCCATGTGGAACCACGGGCGCAAACCCTGGTACGTGCATTCAGGCGGCACTGATGGCGGTATTTACAAGACGACGGACGGTGGTGACAACTGGACCAAGCTCACCGGTGGCCTGCCGGAAATGGTGGGCAAAATTGGTATCGACGTACCTGCCATTAACTCCAACCGTGTCTATGCGATTATCGAGGCCCACGAAGGCGAAGGTGGACTTTGGCGCAGCGAGGATGCCGGCGAGACCTGGAAATTAATCAACGAGACCCGGGTGATTCAGTCCCGGGCCTGGTATTACAACAGGGTGACCGCCGATCCCGGTGACGAAAACACTCTCTACATACTTAACGTGCCGATGGTGAAATCCATTGACGGCGGCAAGACCTTTGCGCGGCTGGAAACCGCCCATGGCGATTATCACGATCATTGGATCAACCCCCGTAACAGCCAGTTCATGGTCAACGCCAGTGATGGCGGCGCAAGTGTCACGCTGGATGGCGGCAAGACCTGGTCAAGCATCATGAACCAGCCGACTGCGCAGTTTTACCGGGTAGTCACCGACAACCTCTCGCCTTTCCGTATCTACGGCGGGCAGCAGGATAACAGCACGGTGGCCATCGCCAGCGCTACCTGGGACAACGGCATCGGCCGCGAAGACTACTTCGATGTGGGTGGTGGTGAGAGCGCGCACATCGTCTTCGATGAAAACGATCCACGACTGATCTATGCCACGACGATTAATGGCACGCTGACTGAGTATGACGTCGAGAACCACCGTCTGCGCGAGATCAAGCCCTACCCGCAGTATGTCTATGGGCTGGATCCAAAGGACCTGAAGTACCGCGCCAACTGGAACACGCCCGTGGCCATCTCGCCGCATGATCCAAAGATTATTTATTACGGCGCCCAGAAACTGCTCAAGACCTCCGATCGCGGTGTCACATGGACCGAAATCAGCCCCGACCTCACACGCAATGACCCAAGCCACCTGGGCACCAACGGCGGCCCCATCACCAATGAGTCAGTGGGTGCGGAGTTTTATCACACGATTTTCTATATCGTTGAATCGCCCCACGAGGCCGGTACCATCTGGGTGGGCGCCGACGATGGCCTTGTGCATATAACCCGCGATGGTGGCAAGGACTGGCAGAACGTGAGTCCAAAACACAGTGGCGACGCCATGATTAACGCCATTGAGGTGAGCCCCCACGACCCCGCCACCACCTACCTGGCGGTCACCGGTTACAAGCTCAATGACTTCGATCCCTATATCTACAAGACGGACAACTACGGCAAGAGCTGGAAGCGGATCGACAAGGGCCTGCCCAAGAGTAACTTTGTGCGGGTGGTGCGTGAGGATCCGGCGCGCAAGGGCGTCTTGTATGCCGGTACCGAGGGCGGTGTTTACGTATCCTTCAATGCCGGTGATGACTGGCAGCCACTGCAGCTGAATCTCCCGCCGGTTCCGATCACGGACCTGACCATACGCCAGGGCAAGCTGGTTGCAGCCACCCAGGGCCGCGGTTTCTGGATCCTTGATGACATGTCCCTGCTGCACCAGGTTTCCGCCGGGGTGGCCGACGAAGCCTTGCACGTTTTCGCGCCCGGCGATGCACTGTTGATTGAAAGTGGTGGCCGCTCAGGTGAGTTCGAGGCGGCCAATCCGACCAGCGGCGCCACCGTTTATTACTACATCAAGGATGAGCAGAAAGGACCGCTGGTCATCGACATACTGGATGCCTCGGGAGCGGTGGTGCGCAGCTATACCAGCGAGGAAACCGATTTCGAACGCTGCCGTGTGCGTAACAATGACGCCAGACGATCCCTGGAGTTCAAGTACCCGACTTTCGAGAAGGGTTTGAACAAGTGGACCTGGAATCTGCGCCGGGAGAATATGCCCTGCCTGGACAAGGTGCCGTTGTTTGCCGGCGGATTTAACGGTGTAAAAGTGATGCCGGGCCAGTACACGGCGCGGGTGAGCATCGGCGAAAACAGCGCCCAGGCCGACTTCTCGGTGCTTGCCGATCCCCGGGTGCAGGCCACGCCTGAACAAGTGGCCGAACTGGAAGCCAGGGTGGAAGAAGTGAACACATTGCTCAGACACGTGCTGAGCACTCTGGACGACGCCCGCAAGTCTCGCACCCAGATTCAGAGCATGATGGCGGAGCATCCCGAGGGAGAACTGCTGCAAGCCACCGGCAAGCG
>JAPHSC010000216.1 GCA_026193125.1 Gammaproteobacteria bacterium | reverse complement strand
GTACTCCACTACGTCCTGGTCGCACAACCAGTCCCCGCCGCTGACGGTGTCGTTGAAGTGCATCTCCAGCGAGTCGTCGGCGCCCTTGACGCCGGCCGCTCCACCCTCGGCGGCGCAGGTGTGACTGCGCATCGGGTAGACCTTGGAGATCAGCGCAATGTCCAGGCCCGGGTCAGACTGGGCAATGGCAATGGCGGCGCGGAGGCCGGCGCCGCCGGCTCCTACAATGATGACATCTGCCTGTATGTGTTCCATGTTCAGAAGTGGTAGCTCCAGGATCCCGTGATCAGCCAGAGATCGTAGTTGGCTGCGCTTTCTCCCAGCAGCAGCACGTTGGCGAGGGTGGCGGGCGCAACACCGTCCAGCGCCCAGTCCCGGGTCACCAGATCAGCGTTTTCGGCTGACAGCCTGATGCTCGAGTTGGCGCCGACCTCGGCGCTGCCCCACAGCGTGAAGGTGCGCATCTTCGCCTGCAGTTGAGGCAGCGGCCCGATGTAAGCGGAAACGGCCGTCACGCCTATGTCGCTGCGCGTGTCGGAGGATGTGTAGTCGAAGCCGAAATCGACGCCTTTCCAACCCCGTTCGCTGCCTATGTCGGTGAAGGTCAGGGCGAAGTGCCAGGTGTCGACCTTGTCCTGCGTATTGCTGGACCAGTCATTGGCCGGATCTTCGGCGCTGGCTTCGTTGAAGAAAGCCCGGGCCGTCTGCGCCGCATCGTACTTCTCCCTGGTGTAAAAGCCGGTCAGGGACACGTGTTCCTGTGGATACCATCCGGCGTCGACTGACATGCTCCTGACTTTGGCGTTGTTCAGGCCGAAATAACTTTCGGAGTAATCATCTTCGGCAAAGCTGGCTGCAAAGCCCAGGTTGACCACTGTGCTGGGCGCGAAGTCGGCCCGAAGGCGGTACTCGGCACGGTCACGGTCGGTCAGGTAATACTTGCGCAGCAGGGGGTGGTTGTCGTACTCATCCGCATCCACCTGGCCGGGCAGCCAGGAGTTGAGCAAAGGTGCATTGCCGATGTACTCCGACACGTTCCGGCTCGAACTGCGATAGTCGAAGTTCAGAGAACCCTTGCTCCATCCGCGCAGCGAGACTCCGGCCAGCCAGGCGAATTCGTCCGAGTCGCGCACTTCCTGGTAATCACGACTGTAGTCGGAATACTCGACACCCGCTTTCAGCCGCGCCGCCTTCGCGAAGCGGAGGGTCGCGACCGCATCCGCCCGTTGCTTGGTATAGCTGTAGGGCAGGTTGATACGGCCCGTTTCATAGGCGCGCTGGTTTTGCGAATCGGCCCCGATGTAGGGGTACACTGCGCGCGGCGTCTTGTTGTCGCGGTCGTCGTAGTGGTAGTTGACCGCCAGGCCGAGGCGCCGTGCCAGTTGGCTGGTCAGGCGGAGGTTCAGCATGGTCGTATTGATCTCGGCGTCCAGCGAATCCAGTGGCACCGGGGTGTGCACGTCGAGGTCCGGATTAACCGAGTAGGGCAGCAGGTTCTCGTCCTGCCGCATCTTGCCGTAAGAAAAATCAGCCGTCAGGCGGGTGGACGGAGTTACATTCATGCCGCCATACGCCTTGAACTGCATGTAGCTGTTGTCGGGCTCCAGCGCCAGACGACCGTGCGCGTTCGGATATTCGACCCCGGGCGCCCAGCCATTCCGGTAACCGTAAGCATTCTGGAAGGTAAGGGTGTTTTCGCCATTGGAAAAGAACGAGGCGTAGACACCGGCGCCGAACTGAACGCGGCTGGTCGCGTAGTTGAACATGGCGTCGATCACATCGGTCGTCCAGTCCACCGGCGCGGGCAGGATCACGGACCGGGGGTTGCTTGCCGCGTGGCCGAAAATGCCGCCGAGTGTCCGCACACCCTCTTTCTTCTCGTGTTTCCAGTCGACGTCGAGCATCCACGAGGAGCTGAGCTTGCGATCGTAGGCCAGGTCGATGCGTTTGCGATGGGTGTCGACCTTGAGGTTGACCAGGCTTTCCTGCAGATTGGCGAAACCGAGTGTATTGCTGCTGCCTGGGGCGACCTGCCAATCCGGAGCCAGCTTCCACAGGCCAGGCGCATCGCTCCGGTAGGGGGTCATGCCGTCGCTAAAGCGGTTGTTCGGCATTTCCCGGTAGTCGAAGCGGAACTTCTGCTTGCCCTGGTCGTTGTAGGCGAACTCGAGGCGCCGCGAATCGAGTCCCAGGCGCCAGCCCTGCAGGCGCCAGCGGACCGTGTCGCCACTGTCCCACTCGGGGCGCTTCTGGAGCAGGAAGTCGAACAACGGTTTGAAACCGTTGTCGGTCAAGCCGCTGTACTTACCGTAGCGATACGAATCATCGTCGAGG
>JAPHSC010000149.1 GCA_026193125.1 Gammaproteobacteria bacterium | reverse complement strand
TTTTATTGATAAAGCGCGTAGTGCCATGGACAACGCGCAACGACTTGCACCCGACATGCCGCAAGTTCAATTTGGTTGGGGCGAGTTTTACTATCGCATGTACTCTGACTACCCGCGCGCCCTGAAAGAATTTCAGTCGGTTCAGGCACTGTTGCCTAACGATTCGGACCTGCTATGGAAGTTAGGCACGACTCAGCGTCGCCTGGGCAGTTGGGATGACAGCGTGGCTTCCTATCAGCGTGCCATCCAGGTAGATCCGGATAATAGCCAGGTAGTGAATGTGCTCTCGGAGACCCTTGGGTTGATCGGGCGCTGGCAAGAAGCAGTGGCAGTGCTGGAGCAGGCTGCGAGAAGAAATCCGGGGTACGATGTTTATCGCATCCTGGAAGCGCAGATTCGACTTGATAATAATGGTGACCTGGACTTTGCCAGAGAGGTCCTGGCCTCCGCACAGCAGGTCCCGGACCAGAGTTACATTTATCTGACTACTGGCTATGCCTGGAGAAGCCGCAACTATTCGGCGGCGATTGAGGCCTGGACCGATCCCACTAATCCTTTCCTGGCAGACGCTAATTTCGACGTGGTGGCGCAGAATGCCCTGGGAAAGATTTACCGTGCAATGGGTGATCATTCCCGGGCCGAGAAGTATTTCCAGCGGGCAATTGAACGCGCCCGGGACAGGTTTAATCAAGGTGGTGTGGACTGGTATGCCTACCATGTTGAGCAATCCATCGCTTACGCCTACCTGGGTGATTCGGCAAGCGCGATGAGCGAGATTGACCGTGCAACGGCCATGCGCCCGGAAAGCGCAGATGCGATCTACGGCGTGCTGGTTTCAATTGCTCGCGCAGAGGTGTTGATGGTAGTTGGCCGAACCGATGAGGCCCTGGCCGAGATAAAGCGACTGCTGACAGTACCCGTGGGACTGACCGTGTGGGTATTGCGCCAGGATCCTACCTGGGATCCGCTCAGAGACGACCCGCGCTTCAAGGCCATGGTGGCTAATGAGGTAGCTCAATGAGCCTGTTCCAGGAATTAAAACGCCGCAACGTGTTCCGGGTGGGCGCCGCCTATGTGGTCACCGCCTGGTTGGTCGTACAGGTGGCGGACGTGGCCCTGGATGCCTTCGGCTCTCCGGAATGGGTCATGAAAACCCTGCTGCTATTGTTGTTAATCGGCTTTCCCCTGGCGCTGGTCTTTGCCTGGGCCTTTGAGAAAACTCCCGAAGGTCTGAAACTCGAAAAGAACGTGGACCGCAGTCAGTCCATTACCAATGTCACCGGCAAGAAGATGGATCGTGGCATCATCATCGCCCTGGCCATCGCGGTTGTGTTCCTGCTGGTGGACAAGTTTTTCTTGCAGGAATCACCGGGGACGGTACAGCAGGTAACTGCCGAACAAGATGCGACGGATTCGCAAGTGGCTGCGAAAAATTCAAACGAGCACTCCATCGCCGTATTGCCTTTCGTGGATATGAGCGAGGCGGGGGACAGCGCCTATTTCGCCGATGGTCTGTCGGAGGAGTTGTTGAACCTGCTGGCCAAGATCAAGGAGCTGCAGGTGGCCGGCCGCACTTCGTCCTTCGCCTTCAAGGGTAACAACCAGGACCTGCGTCTGATCGGTGAACAGCTCAATGTCGAGAACGTCCTGGAAGGCAGTGTACGTCGGGCAGGTAACAAGGTTCGGGTCACCGCCCAGCTGGTCAGCGCAAAGGACGGTTATCACATCTGGTCGGAAACCTATGATCGCGAGCTGACGGATATTTTCGCCATCCAGGATGACATCGCCTCCCATGTAGTTGAGGCTTTGAAAATTGAGTTGCTGGGTGCGCAGGAGGCGCCTGTCAGTCAGTTCGAAACCGCCAGCGCCGATGCTTACAATTCTTACCTCCTGGGGCGCGGCAAACTCAGGGACATGTCTTTTGCCCCCTTGCGTCAGGCGTTGCAATACTTCAAGGATGCCATCGCCAGTGACCCCAGCTATGCGCCTGCCTACGCGGGGCTGGCGGAGACCGCGGCCAGGCTGTATGAAACCGGGGCAATGTCCCGGGACGAATTTCTCGAGACCGCAACCGCCTCGATTGAGCAGGCCCTGGCTCTGGATCCAAAAAACGTCGAAGCCCTGGCCATTTTAGGTTCAGTGCGAGTGGCGGAAAATCGATTTGAAGAGGCGGCAGAGGCTTATCAAAAATCCCTGGCGCTGAGCCCCAATAATGTAACCGCCCTGGCGGCCTACGGTGACGCGCTCCTGGATGCCGGTGATGCGCAGCAGGCGCTGGAGGTGTTTCGACGGGCGGCAAGACTCAATCCCCTGTCGGTAAATGATCAGTGGAACGTGGCGGACGCGCTGGAGAAAATGGGTCGCTGCGATGAAGCCCTGGAAGTCTTCGCCAGGGTCCGGGTGCTGGACGACAAGGATGCATCGGGCTGGTACGGTGCTTCTCGCTGTATGACATGGCAGGGCAGAATCGACCAGGCTGTTCCTATGCAGATCGAGGCGTCACGGCTCGACCCGGACGATTTCGAAACCATGGGAGGGATCGCCGCGTACTACATGCAATTGGGTGCGCTGGATGAGGCACGCAAGTGGTCTGGAATGGCCCTGGACCAGGGCCCGGGTGAGCCACTCCCCCTGTCTGTGAGCGCGTATTTGGCGGTGATGGAGGGTGACAGCAACAGGGCGCAGAAAATAGCCCGGGATGCCCTGGCCGCCAGATTGACCCAGCGTCACGGATCCAGTGACCGCTTCCTGGAAATCGGTCTGCGCCATGCCGGCACAGGTGGCGACTACCAGCGCTTGCTGGAGCAGGAGCAATATTACTCTCCCTTGTTATTTGAAAACCCGCCGCGCTTCACAGCCTGGTGGCAGGTGGCCGCGGCATCCCGAATTGCCTACATGTATCGTCAGCTTGAGAGGATGGACGAATACCGTCAACTGATCCGGGCTACCGAAGACTACCTGGCCAGGTTGCCAGCCGGTTTGAGGGATGGCTACTTGCTGCAACCAGTTGCGCAGTTGAACGTTTTGGAAGGCCGTCCCGAGAAGGCTGTGGAGCTTATCCAGAATGCGCCGGGAGACTTTATCTGGGATTGGGCGCTGATCAGGGACGACCCGATGCTGGACTCCGTGAACAAGGATCCGAGAGTCAAGAAAGCCCTGGCCGACATAGAGCGGAAAATGGCGGAACAGCTTGCCAGTCTGCGAGCGAGTAATTTGGTGGAAGAGCCCCGGGTGACTAAATAACCCATGAGCAGCCTGTTCGCCGAACTAAAACGACGCAACGTGTTCAAGGTGGCCATCGCCTATGTCGTGGCCGCCTGGCTGGTGTTGCAGATATCGGATGTGGTACTGGGTAACATTGATGCCCCGGCCTGGGTGTTCAAGGTCGTGATGTTGCTCATGGCCCTGGGTCTTCCGTTTGCGTTGATTATGGCCTGGGCCTTTCAGATGACCCCCGAGGGTCTGATACGTGACGGAAAGGTCAGCGGGGTAGCCGCACAGCCCGGGGGTGCAGGTGAGAAACTCAGCGCGACTGTGGAAGCGGTATCGACCCGGCCACCGGCTGACGAGAAGTCCATCGCGGTGTTGCCCTTCGTCAACATGAGTGACCAGCTCAGTAATGAATATTTCTCTGATGGTATCTCGGAAGAATTGCTAAATTTGCTTTCCAAGATTCCAGAACTGCGGGTCGCGGCGCGCATCTCGTCGTTCTCTTTAAAGGGCAAAGAACTACAGATTGCTCAAGTCGGAACGATCCTGAATGTGGCCTATATCCTGGAGGGTTCTGTTCGCAAGGCCGGCAACCAGGTGCGTATCACCGCCCAGTTGATCAAGGTAAACGATGGCTATCACCTTTGGTCTGAAAATTACGACCGAACGCTGGATAATATATTCGCCGTCCAGGACGAGATAGCGATGGCAGTGGTAGAACAGCTGAAACTCAAGTTGCTGGGCAAGGTGCCCACGACGAATGAAACGGATCCCCAGGCCTATGCTTTTTTCCTGAAAGGTCAACACCTGGCGCGGCAGGGTACGGCCGAAGCCTGGGACCAGGCCATCGCCATGTATCAGAAAGTGTTGGCTATTGCACCAACCTACGCCGCCGCCTGGGCGGGATTGGGGAACGTGTACAGCCGGCAGACCACCAAGGGCCTTCGGCCTTTCGGCACAGGTTATGCCCTGGCTCGTGACGCTGCACAAAAGGCATTGGCGCTGGATAAGGACAACGCCAGGGCGCATACCACCCTGGGGTGGATTGCCATGGCCGGCACCGATGATCTGCAAATTGCGATCAGGTATTTCGACCGGGCACTTGAGTTGGAGCCTGCAAATCTCGACATCCTTGGTTACCAGGCGGATATCGCCGGGAATCTTGGCAGACACGATGAGGCGATTGCCATCCTGGAATACATTGCCGCCTATGACCCGGTTAACCCGGATGTCCATCATGACCTTGGACGTCAGTATATTTGGGCGAGAAGGCTGGATGAATCCATTGCCAGCAATCGTACTGCGCTGCGTCTGAGTCCAGGCAGGGTTTCTACCAATTGGGCCATCGGTCTTGCGCTGGTACTCAAGGGGGAATTCGCGGCAGCCCTGGAGGCGATGCAGCAAGAACCCAACACCGGTTGGCGCATGAATGGTCTGACCATGGTTTATCACGCCCTGGGCCGCACCGCGGAGTCGGACGCCGCACTGCAGGAGTTAATCAGAACCGAGGAACAGGCGGCGGCCTACAATATTGCCTACCTGTACGCGTTTCGCGGCGAAGCCGATATGGCATTTGCCTGGCTGGACAAGGCGGTTCAATACAAGGATTCCGGGATCATGGAACTGCCATCACAGCCCTTGTTTGAAAACATACGTTCCGATCCGCGCTGGGGGCCTTTCGTCCAGGGTATTGGCAAGTCGAAGGAACAGTTGGCGCGCATTGAATTCAAAGCGAAGCTTCCCAGCTGATAAGGATCGTCAGTAATGACCCCGAGTTAGCGCTCGCCCATGGGCTAAAAAAATCAAACAGCCGGCAGCCAAGGAAAAAGCGCATGAGTACAGAAACCGAGACGCCGGCGTCTAAGGCCGAAGAACAATGGTTCGGCCACCCCAAGGGATTATTCTTTTTGGCTTTCACCGAGGTCTGGGAGCGCTTTTCCTTCTATGGAATGATGGCGCTGCTGGTGCTGTACATGGTGAACCAGCTGTTTCTTCCGGGTCACGTGGAAAACATTCTTGGATTTGCAGGATTCAGGAACGGGCTGGAATCCCTCATGGGACCTTTGTCGCCCCTGGCGCTCGCGTCGATGATTTTTGGGCTGTATACCGGATTTGTCTATTTCACACCGGTGCTGGGTGGCTTGATTGCGGATCGCTGGATAGGGCAGCGCAACGCGGTGGTGATTGGCGCGCTGTTGATGTGCGCAGGGCATCTCGCCATGGCGTTCGATCAGACCTTCCTGGCGGCGCTAACGTTGCTGGTGGTGGGGTCGGGTTTTCTGAAAGGCAATATTTCGGCCCAGGTTGGCGCCTTGTATTCGGCAGGAGACGAGGCAGGTCGTACTCGAGGCTTCGCCATTTTCAGCATGTCGATAAACTTTGGCGCCGTGTTCGGACCCTTGGTATGTGGTGCCCTGGCCCAGTATTACGGTTGGCACTACGGCTTCGGGGCGGCGGCCATTTTCATGCTGGCAGGACTTGTGACCTACCTTATCGGTTATCGACATCTGGCTAAGAAATCGGTGCGTCGCTCGCAGCGGACCCAGCCCCTGTCATCAGCGGACTGGCGTATCCTGCGTGCACTCATGGTGGTGATGGCAATCACGATTTTCCACTCCACCAGTTACTACCAACTGTATGGTGTGTTCAAGATCTGGCTACAGGACCATGTTGACCTGGGTGTCGGCAGCCTGACTATCCCGGTGCCCTGGTATCAATCCCTGGATGCCCTGGTAAGCATCATAGCGGTGCCTTTTCTGTTCGCCCTCTGGCGTCGCCAGGCCGGTCGCAGGGGTGAACCCGGCGATCTGTCCAAGATTGGTATCGGAGCGTGTATTGCAGCGGCCAGTTATCTTTTCCTGGTGGCCGGGATCCTGGTCGCGGATGGTGCAGCGGTGCATCCGCTGTGGCCGGCCCTGTGCTGCATCGGCTTTGGCGTCTCCTTTATTTACTATTGGCCCACTTTGCTGGCGCTGGTATCCCGCGCAGCGCCTGCAAGCGTCAATGCCACCATGATGGGCATCGCATTTATGTCGATATTTGTATCGAACCTGCTGGTGGGATGGATAGGCCAGTTCTACGAGAAAATGAGTCCGGAGGAGTTCTGGTTGATGCAATCGGCGATTGCCGCCGGCGGCGGTGTCGCGATCTTGCTGTTCAGTGGGCGCTTGCGCCGTGCCTTGCATACCGCATCCCCGCAACCGATGAGACCTTCGGCAATGACTATCGAAGTTGAATCCTAGGATAGTCGGCTCCGGAATCTGGCTTGAATCCGCGGATCAGACCAACCAGCTTGGCCAGTGGCCCTTTAACCCGTGCAGAAAGAGGTAACGTTTCAGCGATATATCTTTTGCTGATTGGGCCCAGAACCGACAATGTTCTTGAAAATGTCGGACAATGCCCCAATCAATGGGTCTATTCCCATGTTATTGACATAAAAAGGGCCAGCAAATGCCACCAAGCAACGGAAGTAATGACCCGGGTAATCCCTGGGCCCGCGGCAACCGGTCACAACCCCCGGATCTTGATAAGCTCATGCGGGAGGGCCAGCAAAAGCTCAAACAGCTGTTACCCGGAGGTGGCCCGCGCGGCGCCATCGGCTTTGCAGCCCTTGCGCTGGTAGCGTTAGGGCTATGGACGGCGTACTACACGGTTCCCAGCGACTCCGTAGCCGTGATACAGCGCTTTGGAAAGTACCTCAAGGAGGTGCCGCCTGGTCTGCATTTCAAGTTGCCGTTGGGGATTGATACGGCGACCGTTGTGCCGGTCAAGCGTCAGCTCAAGCAGGAATTCGGCTTTGGCACACCGGGCGCTATGGATATGTACCAGAGCCCCCATCCCCAGGACGCGCAACGGGAAACCCAGATGGTGACCGGCGATTTGAACGCTGCCCTGGTCGAGTGGGTGGTTCAGTTTCGGATTGCCGATCCGAAAGATTATCTGTTCGAGGTCCGTGAGCCCAGGGAGACCCTGCGCTATGTGTCGGAATCGGTCATGCGGGAGGTCGTCGGCGATCGTACTGTGGACGAAGTCATCACCATTGGCCGCCAGGAGATCGAAAACGAGGCCCTGGTGAAGATGCAGGAGCTTGCGACCAAGTACGAGATGGGTGTCAGTATTGACCAGGTGCAATTGAAAAACATCAACCCGCCCAAGCCGGTGCAAGAGTCGTTTAACGAGGTCAACCAGGCCCAGCAAGAAAAGGAAAAACTCATCAATGAAGCGCGGCGTGATTACAACAAGGTGATTCCGCTGGCAGAGGGTGAGAAGGATCAACGTATTCGTGAGGCCGACGGCTATCGTCTGAAGCGTATCAATGAGGCCGAAGGTGATGCGGCGAGATTTTCCGCCTTGCTTGAGGAATACAAGAAAGCCCCGGAGGTGACTCGAAGACGCATATATATCGAGACCCTGCAGGAGGTATTGCCAGGGATAGAGTCGAAGATCATTGTCGATCAGACAACCCACGGCATATTGCCTTTGCTTAACCTGGATAACCAAAAGGGAGAAAAACAATGAGCCGTTCAAACCCACTCCCTCTGCTTATCGTTTTGTTCGTTGCCGGATACGTCGGGGTCAGTTCCATATATACGGTGAGCGAAGTCGAACAGGTGATCATCACCCAGTTTGGCAAGCCCGTTGGCGAGCCTGTAATGGAGGCCGGGTTGAAGATGAAGCTGCCCTTTATCCAGGAGGTCAATCCGATCGACAAGCGCGTGCTTCCGTGGGATGGCAGCCCATCGGATATGCCGACCAAGGACAAGTTGTATATCGCGGTAGATTTGTTTGCCCGCTGGAGAATTGTCGATCCTCTGCAGTATTTTTTGCGCCTGCGTGATGAGCGCAGCGCGCAGTCAAGGCTGGACGATATCCTGGGCAGTGAGACCCGCAACGCTGTCGCCAAGCACGAGCTGATCGAGATCATTCGCACCACCAAGGATCGTGTGCCCCTGCGCGATACCCTGTTAACCGATGCGGAGCGCCAATTGAATATGGGTTCCCTTGTGCCCATCAAAAAGGGTCGCAAATCAGTCGAGCAGGAGATTTTCGAAGCGGCGGCCGAAAAGGTCCGGGTGTTTGGTATTGAATTGCTCGATATTCGCTTTAAACGTATTAATTACAACGAAAGCGTGCGCCCGAAAATCTACGATCGAATGATTTCCGAGCGACGGCAGATTGCAGAAAGGTTTTTGTCGGAAGGCAATGGCGAGGCAGCCCGAATTCGTGGCAACCGCGTGCGTGACCTGAACAAAATCCAGTCTGAAGCCTACCGGCAGGTTGAGGAAATTCGTGGCGTGGCCGATGCGAAGGCCAGTGAAATTTACGCCAAGGCTTACAACCAGAGCCCCGAGGCGCGGGATTTCTATGAGTTCACCCGCACCATGCAGGCCTACAAGGACATCATCTCCACCAACAGTACCCTGGTGCTGTCGACCGAAAGCGACATATTCAAATACCTGAAGGGCATGGCGCCAGAGAAATAGGCAAAACGGGGTCGAACCGTTAACTCTAAATAATCCGGTTCGACCCCGGTTTTCGCCGGGTCGCTCTTTCGCCAACAAAAAAAGCCGAATACGGTTTTTGCCCGTATCCGGCTCTAAAAACTGGCCCTTTCATTAGGCGGCCAGGCTGCTTTCGCTCTCCTTGGGGGAACCCTTTTTCAGCAAGTACTCGAAGGCCGCCAGTGACGCTTTCGAGCCTTCGCCCATGGCAATCACGATCTGCTTGTAGGGCACGGTAGTCACGTCCCCACAGGCGAAGATGCCCGCTTCACTGGTCTGGCCACGCTCGTTGATGATTACCTCGCCGTAGGGGGTGAGATCCACCACGCCTTTCAGGAATCCACTGTTGGGTAACAGGCCAATCTGCACGAACACGCCGGCCAGCTCCCGGGTGAGAATCTCGCCGCTGCTCCGATCCTGGTATTCAATTGCGCTGACCTTGCTGTTCTCCGCGAGGATCTGCTTGGTGGCCACATTCTTCAGGATGGTAATGTTTTCGCGCTTTTGAGCCTGGTCTACCAGCACCTTGTCGGCCTTCAGCTCTGGCAGGAACTCAAACACTGTCACCGACTTGACGATACCGGCCAGGTCCAGCGCCGCTTCGATGCCTGAGTTGCCGCCGCCGATCACTGCCACGTCCTTGCCCTTGAAGAAAGGCCCGTCGCAATGTGGGCAGTAAGCCACGCCATTGCCGATGTTCTCTTTCTCGCCAGGTACTCCCAGCTCCCGCCACTGGGCGCCGGTCGCGATTATCAGGGTCCGGGTCTCTATGCGTTCACCGGAGGACAGCGTCAGCGTCTTGATGTCGCCTTTTTCGATGGAGTCGACGCGCAGGTGTTCTTTCAGCGTGATGTCGTAGTCCTTCATGTGAGTCAGCAGGGCGCCGGTAAGTTCTGATCCGGTTGTTTTCGGCACCGAAATCAGGTTCTCGATACCCAGGGTGTCCTTGACCTGACCACCCAGTCGGTCCGCCACCAGGGTTACCTTCAGGCCCTTGCGGGCAGCATAGATGGCTGCAGAGACACCCGCGGGTCCCCCCCCAATTACCGTAACGTCCTGCAGGGGCAGGGTGGGTGCATCGTTATTCGCAGGCAGGGCCGGCTGGATGGCCATGAGCTTCTCCAGCAGACGGGCCGTGTCGATTTTGCCGTTGGCGAAGGGCTCGCCATTGAGGTACACGCTGGGTACGCCCTGGATGTTCCTTTGCTCGATCAGTTCGGGGTACAAGCCACCGTCGATCATCTCGCTGGACACGGCCGGGTTCAGGGTGGCGAACTGATTAAGGGCCTGGACAACGTCCGGGCAGTTGTGACAGCTCAGGCTGACAAACACTTCGAAATTAAGCGGTGTCTGGATATTCTGAATGATGTTAACGATGCCGGCGTCCAGTTTCAGCGGGGTGCCGGAGGAATGCAGCACAGCCAACACCAGGGAATTGAACTCGTGACCACCGGGAATACCGGAGAACACGATGCCGTTGGGCTCACCGTCTACCTCCAGCATGAAACTCAAGGGGCTACGCAAGTGCTCCGGTACATCACGTTCCTCAAATGACAGGTTCTCGGAAACGCCGGCGAAGTCAGCCAGGAATGCCGCCAGTTCGCTGCGCTTGGGATGTTCGCCGCGCTGCAAAACCAGGCTTACCCGGTTCTTCATGCCGGCGGTATAGCCTTTGAGGGCGTTGAGAAGTTCTGGGGTCAACATGGCTCTGTCCTTGACGTGTTAGTTGTAAAAAGGTGGGGGCGGCCCTTGCCGCCCCCACAAGGGTGCCTGGGACTTCTAGATCTTGCCGACCAGGTCCAGGCTTGGGGTCAATGTCTTCTCGCCTTCTTCCCAGGCGGCGGGGCATACCTCGCCGTCATGGTTGGCTACGTACTGGGCGGCTTTTACCTTGCGCAGCATGTCCTTGGCTGAGCGGCCAATGCCCA
>JAPHSC010000055.1 GCA_026193125.1 Gammaproteobacteria bacterium | reverse complement strand
CGTGCAGCCAAACTTTGCTGCGCCGTCCGCCGGTCCGATCCTGCTGTCATTCCTGGGAATCATGGTGCTGGCGGTGCTGGCTGTCCTGATTGCCCGCTTTATCATACCCATCGGTTTCAAATGGGTCGCCAAAAAACCGGAGGTCGTGTTTGCCGCGTCGATTTCCTGGTGTTTCCTGATTGTACTGCTGGGAGTCAATCTGGATGTGCTGACAAACTGGTTCCTGAAGTTTGACCTGCACATGAGTGTTGGCGCGGAGATGGGGGCGCTCATCGCCGGTGCCACCATAGCCAACCTGCCCTACAGTACAGAAATCATCGGCAAGGTCAGTGTGGTCAAGGATTTCTTCATTACCCTGTTTTTCGTTGGTCTGGGGATGAGTATTCCGATGCCGGATGGTGCGGATGTACTGATGCTTGCCGGGTTGTTCGCCGTGCTCGCCGTGCTGGCACGTTACGTGGTGTTCTTTCCACTGCTCTACGTGGCCGGTCTGGACCGCCGCAATGCCATGGTGACGTCTGTCCGGCTCGCACAGATTTCTGAATTCAGCCTGGTGATTGGCTTTATCGGCGTGCAGCTTGGGCATATCTCGGGCGAGCTGAACAGTGCCATCATTTTCGCCTTTGTCATTACTGCCTTGCTGACACCGTTACTGTTCCAGCAGGCGGATGCCATTCATGAGCGTCTGTCCGGCATGTTGTCTCGACTTGGTTTCAGGGAACCCCCCAGCAGCGAGGCGGGTGAGGATGAATCCTATAGTCTGGCATTGCTGGGGTTCCACCGTATAACCTCGTCACTGTTGCATGAACTCCGCAAAGACCAGCCTGAACTGCTCGAGAGTACACTGGTGGTCGATTTCAATGTCAATATACATCCGAAGATTGCCGCGATGGGGGTAACCGTCAAGTACGGTGACCTGTGTAATGCCGAAACATTACACCATGCGGGTGTCGACAAGGCGAAGGTGATTGCCTGCACGATCCCCGATGATGTTCTGAAAGGCACCTCGAATCGTAAACTCGTCGAGATGGCGCGCCATGTGAATCCTGATGCCGTCATTATCGCAAATGCGATTGAATTGTCAGAAAGCCGTGCCTTGTACGCGGCCGGTGCCGATTACGTATTTTTGCAGCGCATAGAAACAGCCTGTGCAGTCGAGCAGGCCATTGAACAAGCGCTCTCGGGCAAGATTGCTGAACACCGCAAGGCCGTTGAAACACGGCACGGGGAATGGCACCTGCGCGAGGAAGTCATGTAGGATCCCTATGCTTACTGTGGACCCAGCGGGATCCTCGGCGACCAGTGCAGCCAGCTCTCCTTGTGTTTGTCATGCAGTTGAAAGGACATCCCATCGCTGGCGGCATCTCCCATCTCGGAATTGTCCGGCGTGCTGAAGGCGATGCCGCCGGCAAGTATGGATTCCAGCGAGTCAGTCTCCACTTTTATACCCCCGATAACGCTGGCATCAACACGGATACCGCTGGTGTTCCAGAACATTGAATTGCTACGCACCAGCGGGGCGTAGTAGGGTCTGATGTTGATAAAGACAACCACCTCGTTGGCATTGGACCCCAGTTTGTAGCCAATGACGCTGCCAACCGCTACCTGTCGGTAATAGACCGGATCGCCGGCACCAATAGACCCGAGTTGCTGCGTAGTCAGTTGTAAATTGAGGCCGTTGCCGAGGCGTTGTTCGAAAGGCTCTTGCTCCAGTCCGGTGAAGTGCGTGGCTGGTGTACCCTCGCCGGGCTGTACGGCAATATAGTTGCCGGTAATCAGGGTGCCAAGGTGTTCAGTCTTTGCCAGCCCGAGTTTTGCGCTGACCACCCAGAAACGCGTACCCGTGTTGGCCATGTGGCGTGCTGAACCAAACAGGTCTGCATACACAGTCACTCCATTGCGGTCGTTTCTGAGCTTTACATCCGTGACACGACCGATCTGGATGTCCTGGTAATTGATTGCAGCACCGGCAGACAGGCCGATTGCGGAATTAAACGTAATGCGAATCGGTATGCTGTCTTCCATTGCGCTGCGTGCATTGTCATACAGGGAGAATACTGCATTCTCGGGCGCGGCCGCGCCCGGCTTCCCCGGTGTGTTGAAGGCGATGCCGCCCGCGAGTATCGACTTGACGGATTCACTCTTCAGGTGAAAGTTGCCCAGCCCTCCGGTCAACTCGATACCGCTGGCATTCCAGAAGCGCGAATTTGTATGTACCAGGTGTTTGTATCGCGGTCTGATGGTGAACTGCACCAGTACCGTTTCATTATCTTCAGCAAGCCGATAGCCGTCGACCTGCCCGACAGTAATCCTGTTATAGAGCACGGGCGAGCCGGCTGCCAGCGAACCAAGATCCGCAGTGCGCACACTGAGGTGAAGTCCGGGTTCACGTTTATTGCGAAACAGTGCCTCGTTCTCCGAGGCCGCGTCATAATTCGGATACAGTTTGAAGTTGCTGCCGTTTTTTGCTGCTCCCCGGGACGGGGTGTTGTCCGGTGTGGCGAAAGCGATGCCCCCCGAGATGATACTGGTTACTGACTCTGTTCTGAGCTTGAAGCCTGCGATGCTGCCGGTCAGGTCT
>JAPHSC010000319.1 GCA_026193125.1 Gammaproteobacteria bacterium | reverse complement strand
GCGGCGGGCAAACGTTATGGATAACGCCGACCAGCCATCCCTCCTGCCGTTGGAAGTGACGGACCTGTGTCATAGCGCCCAGGGCAAGGAATTGCTGGTCAAGCTCAACTTTCGGCTGGAAAATGGATTACGCACAGTAATACTCGGGCCCAATGGTGCGGGGAAGAGTCTTCTTCTGCGTCTGTGTCAGGGCTTGCTTACGCCACAGTCCGGCATGATCCGTTGGGGAGGGCAGACACCGGCGCAGGCGGGTCGTGGCTTGGCCATGGTGTTCCAAAAGACGGTACTGCTCAGGCGCTCCGTGGCCGACAACATCGGTCATGTGCTGGGCATCATGGGTGTGCGCGGAGAGCAAAGACAGGCGCGCATAGACATGGCGCTGGCTGAAGCCGGTCTGTCTGGCCTGGCGGAACATTCGGCGCGCACTCTGTCTGGAGGCGAACAACAACGCTTGAGCATCGCCCGGGCCCGGGTGCTCATGCCCAGGGTTATGCTGCTGGATGAGCCGACGTCGAATCTGGATCCAGGGGCCACCGCTGCGGTGGAGTCGATGATTAAAGATGCCGATCTACAGGGCACCAGGATCATCATGACCACCCATGACATTTTGCAGGCCAGGCGCCTGGCTGGCGATGTGTTGTTTTTGCATAAGGGACGCCTGCTGGAGCATAGTCCGGCCGGGCAATTTTTTGACCGCCCCACAACCGATGAGGCACGGCGATTTTTGCGCGGCGAGTTGCTGCAATAGAGGGTTTTTGAAACATGAAGTATTTTCTTTTGTCAGTGCTGACCCTGATGGGATGGCTAAGCGCTGGTGACACTCAGGCTGAAAACGGGTCGCGCTTCCTGGTGCTGGCGTCCACCACTTCCACGGAAAACTCGGGACTGTTTGATTACCTCTTGCCACGCTTTACCGATGCAACGGGCATCCAGGTCCGGGTAGTAGCTGTGGGTACGGGGCAGGCCATTCGTCTGGCCGGCAACGGGGATGCTGACGTGCTGCTGGTGCACCATCGACCGTCTGAAGACGCCTTTGTTGCAGAAGGGCTGGGTGTTCAACGTCATCCGCTTATGCATAACGATTTCGTCCTGGTAGGTCCCGACGACGACCCTGCCGCAGTGTCGAGCGACAGCGATGTGGTGCAAGCGCTGGCAAAGATCGCCCGCAGCCAAAGCGTCTTTGCCTCCAGGGGTGATGACAGTGGAACCCACAAAAAGGAATTGAGCTTGTGGGCGGAGGCCGCTATAGATCCGTCTTCGGTCGGCGCTGAGTGGTACCGGGAAACCGGCGCGGGCATGGGTGCAACCTTGAACACCGCCGCAGCCATGAATGCCTATGTTCTGAGTGATCGCGCCACCTGGGCGAGCTTTGGCAACAAGGGGCGGCTCAAGGTGCTGGTGGAAGGAGACGCACGTCTGCAAAACCCCTATGGTGTGATCCTGGTAAACCCGAAGCGTTTTCCCCTGGTCCATGCCAGTGAAGGCCAGGCTTTCATTGACTGGTTACTGTCGCCTGCCGGGCAGGCATTGATCGCTGCATATCGTATTGATGGCGCCGCAGTGTTTTTCCCTGATGCGGCAGCGGAGCATTGAGATGATGAACTTGTCCACCGGGAAAGATCGAGCATGAAATCCGGACGTCAGACAATTACCGGCCTGGTGCTGGCCGGGGGTCGAGCGAAGCGTATGGGTGGCATGGACAAGGGCCTGGTTGAGCTGTGCGGCCGGCCGATGGTGGCATGGGTCCTCGATTGTCTGCGGGAACAGGTGGATGAAGTGGTCATCAACGCCAACCGTAACCAGGATATATACCGTGCCATGGGCCACCAGGTCGTGAGCGACCGCTGCGGTGATTTCCAGGGGCCACTGGCAGGTATGGCGAGCGGTATGGCCGCGGCCGCCAGCCAGTGGTTGCTCACTGCGCCGTGTGATTCGCCACTACTTTCGCCCCTGCTCGCGGAGCGCTTGTGGCAGGCTTGTGCGGGGGGAGCGGAAATTGCTGTTGCACATGACGGTCAACGTTTGCAGCCCGTGTTCGCCCTGCTGCACTGTAGTCTCCTGGGCAGTCTCCAGGCCTATCTTGATGCCGGTGGACGCAAGATAGACCGTTGGTATGCCGAGCACGCCATGCAGACCGTGGATTTCAGCGATTGCATGGATACGTTTTTGAACGTCAACGAACCGGCTGACCGTGAACAGCTGGAGGACAGACTGGCCCAAGAGGCTGGAGGACAGGCATGAATCACAGCAAACACGGGGCTGGAGAGAGTTGTTGCGAGGACAGCCATGGCGACAAGGCCTTGTTCTTGCAGCAGGCGCTTGCCCAGGTGCTGCAGGCCATTGAGCCGGTCAGCGGCAGCGAGATCCTGGATATCAGGGATGCCCTTGGGAGGGTCCTGGCCGAGAATGTGACGTCTCCGGTTGATGTGCCGGCGCACACCAATTCGGCCATGGATGGCTATGCAGTAGCGGGTTCGGACCTGCCGACTGCGGGCGAGCGCAGCTTGTCCGTGGTAGGTACCGCCTGGGCTGGTCGCCCGTTGCAGGTCAGGGTCGAAGCTGGCCAATGTGCACGCATTATGACCGGCGCAGTCATGCCTGCGGGTACCGATACAGTGGTCATGCAGGAGCACGTCCAGCGTTTGGAGGACAGCATTGTCGTAGATTCCAGGCACCGTGCTGGCCAGCATGTGCGGCCTGCCGGGGAAGACATTTCTGCGGGCTCGGTAGGCGTGCGACGCGGTACCGTCATTCATCCCGCGCAGCTGGGTGTGCTGGCTTCCCTCGGGGTGGCGACGGTACCCGTGAGGCGCAGGCCCACGGTGGCCTTTTTCTCCACCGGAGACGAGCTGCGCGGCGTAGGCGAGAAACTTGAAGAGGGACAAATCTACGACAGCAATCGCTACACCCTTTACGGTGTGCTGACCCGTCTGGGCATGCAGGTCATCGACCTGGGCGTAGTGCCTGATGACCCCGGCGTGCTGGAGTCAGTGTTAAAAGATGCCTCGCAACGGGCCGACGCAATCGTGACTACCGGCGGTGTTTCGGTTGGGGAGGCGGATTTTGTCACCCAGGTACTGGAACAGGTCGGCCAGGTGAATTTCTGGAAAGTGGCGATGAAACCGGGGCGGCCCTTTGCATTTGGTCGTATTGGCGGCGCCTGGTTTTTCGGTCTGCCAGGCAATCCGGTCTCGGTGATGACGACGTTTTATCAACTGGTGCAACCGGCTCTGTTGGCAATGACGGGGGCTGCAGTTGATGACCCCGTCATCCTGCTGCGCGTACGCTGTACACATGGGTTGAAAAAGAAGACCGGGCGTCGCGAATTCCAGCGTGGCATCCTGCGGCGGGATGAACAGGGTGAATACACGGTGACCGGCACCGGGCAGCAGGGCGCCGGCATACTTAGCTCCATGGCCGATGCCAACTGTTTTATCGTGCTGGAGGAGAACCAGGGCTCGCTTGAGACTGGCGATTTTGTGTCTGTTCAACCATTTCGTGGCCTGGTATGAAACGCCAACAAAGCAGAGGTAGTCATGTCGACAACGGGCAAGAATGAGCGCGCCTTCATAGCGCTGCAAATAGCCGTGCTGACAGTGTCTGACAGTCGCGATGAGAGCACCGACAAGTCCGGTAAGCTCTTGCTAGACCGACTGCAGGCGGCGGGCCACCAGTGTGCCGAGAAGACCATTGTGCCGGACGATATATATGAAATCCGGGCAATGGTATCTCGCTGGATCGCCGATCCGCAGGTACAGGTGGTGATCACCACCGGTGGTACCGGTGTAACCGGACGCGACGGCACACCGGAAGCCATCGCGCCCTTGCTGGACAAGCAAATAGACGGTTTTGGAGAGGTTTTCCGGTCTATTTCCCTGGAGCAGATACGCACCTCGACGATCCAGTCACGCGCGCTGGCCGGGGTGGCCAACGCCACTTACATTTTTTGTATTCCAGGGTCCACCGGCGCTTGCGCCACGGCCTGGGACGAGATTATCTCCGCGCAGCTGGATTACCGGACCCGTCCCTGCAATCTGGTTGAGTTGATGCCGAGATTGCTGGAGCGCTGATGAGTCGGACCGGCCTGCCCGGGAACGGGCTTCCGTCAAAGGAGTCTCCGGTTACCCTGCTGGTGGGAACCCGGAAGGGGCTGTTTCGTATCGAGTCCGATGCAAGCCGTAATCAATGGCGCCTGGAGGGGCCATTCCTGGCAGGTAACGAGATTCTTCACGTGGCGCAGCTAAGCGGAAATCCTGCCCGCTTGTTGGCTGCTACCAATCATCCGATCTGGGGTGCCCACCTGTTTGCCAGTGAGGATGGCGGTCGCGACTGGCAGCCACTTGAGGCAGCGCCCCACTTTCCCGCGGGGAGCGGCGCCACCGGTCTTAAGGCAATCTGGTTCCTGGCGCCTGAGCCAGAGGGCGACGGCGTATACGCCGGCATCGATCCCGCGGGACTGTTCTATAGTCCCGATGCGGGTTTGAGCTGGGCATCGGTAAACGGTCTGAATGAGCACTCGACACGCGCTCGATGGGAGCCCGCCAGGGGCGGATTCTCGGTGCACTCCATCAGGATCGATCCCAGGGACAAGCGTCGCATGGTGGTAGCGGTATCCGCCGGTGGAGTGTTTCGCAGTGAAGACGGGGGAAGAGTCTGGACGCCCGCCAACCGTGGGGTGCGGGCGGAGAACCTGCCCGGCAAGTATCCCGAGCTTGGGCACAATGTTCACAGGGTTATTCTCGCTCCCAGCGATCCGGAGAGGCTATACCGTCAGTGCTATAACGGCACCTACCGAAGCGATGATTTTGCCTTGACCTGGAACGAAATTACTACGGGGCTGCCCAGTGATTTCGGTTACGCCCTGGCGGTAGCTCCGGCCTGTGCCGACACCCTGTTCCAGGTACCTGAATCGGGCTCTCACATGCGCGCCGTCGTAGACGGTAGCTTGCGCGTGTTCAAAAGTCGGGACGGCGGCGCCAGCTGGTGCTCAGCCAGCCAGGGGTTGCCACAGGAGCATGCCTACGTAAGCGTGTTGCGCGAGGCCATGGATACCGACAGTTGTGCACCCTGCGGCGTGTATTTTGGCACCACCAGCGGGCATGTGTTCGCCAGCGCGGACGCCGCCGATCACTGGCAGCTCGTGAGCAGTTTCCTGCCCCGCGTGTTATGTGTGAAAGCCCTGGATTCGAGACTCCTGGAGAGCCACCGATGAGCAAGTTGCTGGATGCCTTCAACGCCAACTCCGGCATCATTTGTGCGGTAGGCGCGGGGGGCAAGAAAAGCACCCTGTACCGCCTGGCCAGAGAGCATGCGGGACGCGTGGGCGTCACGGCTACCTCTTACACCACCTTCTTCCCTGAGGAACTCAAGGCCCTGGAAATCGTGGCCGAGGCAGCGGAGCTTGAGCAGCGTGTGCTGGCGAGCGCCGGCGATGGATGCGTGGCCTATGCGCGACCGGGCGACAAGCCGGCCCGCTTGCGCGGTGTTCCCACCGACCTTGTCGGGCACCTGCATTACGCAGGCGGTTTCGATGCCACTTTTGTGAAGGCCGACGGGGCGCGCATGCGCTGGCTGAAGTCGCCCAGGGATGACGAACCGGTGATTCCGGAAGGAGCCACCACCGTACTCATGCTGGCCTCGGCCCGCGCCCTGGGTGAACCCCTGGATGAGCGCGTGGCGCTGAGGCTGGAGCAGATACACCGTATCTGCGGTACCCGGCAGGGTGACATTCTGACACCGGCGCATCTGGCTGCCCTGTTCACGAGCGAAGGTGGCTTGCTCAAGGGCAGCGAGGGCTGCACCGTGATTCCGGTCATCAACATGGTGGATGACGAGTCACGGGCCGCCCTGGCGGAGGAGGCTGCGCGGCTGGCGCTCCAGCGCAGTGAGCGCTTTGATCGCGTGGTACTGGCCTGTATGAAGCGTGATGCCGACCCACTGGTGAAGGTGGTACGCCGATGAGTGATGCCGGCACGATTATGTTTCAACTCCCGACGGCGCTACGTGAATTTGCCCAGGGTCAGGAAAACGTCAATGTCCACGGACAATCAGTGGGCGAGGCCCTACAGGCGTTGGCGGCCGAGCACCCCCTGGTTGGATCGCGCATCATTGGACCTGGAGGTGAGCTGCGCCGCCATGTGAACCTGTTCCTGGGTGAGCGCAATGTCCGCGATCTCCAGGGCCTGGATACCAGGGTGGCGGCGGGGGACACAATTTTCATTATCCCTGCTGTGGCCGGGGGCTAGGCGGGCAAGGCGTCTCCCCTGAGGGTATTGAGCGCGACGCCGGTATTCGGTTTGCAGCCCGTCCAGATGTGAAAGGATTCGGCTGCCTGTTCCACCAGCATACCCAGGCCATCGACCGCCAGTCGCGCGCCGCCCTGCCTGGACCATTCCAAAAACGGTCCGGCAGCCGGACCATAACTCAGATCGTAACAAACGGTATCTTCACCCAACACACTGTTGTGCAGATCGGGAAATGTACCGGCGTGTCCACAGGACGTCGCGTTGATCAATAGATCGACGCTGCGGCTGTGAGCCTGATCAAGCCGGCTCCAGCCTAACTCTGCCTTGTCCGCAAAAACTCTGGCCAGGGCGCGCGCCCGTTCCACGGTACGGTTGCTGATGCACACCGAATCCACGCCTGCCGCGATCAGCGGTCCCAGGATGCCGCGGCAGGCGCCCCCGGCGCCGACCACCATTACTCGAATGCCCTCAAGCTTGAGACCCAGGTGCAGGGTCAGGTCGCGCACCAGGCCGATACCATCAGTATTATCTCCGTGCAGCACTCGCCCCTCCCACCACAGGGTGTTCACCGCGCCAGCCTGCCATGCACGATCCGTGAGTACCTCGCACAGGGCGTGGGCGGCCTGTTTGTGGGGCAGGGTGATGTTTAGACCGGTTTGGTGGGCTTCCTCTCTATGCTTGACGAAGCTGGCAAAATCCTCGGGGAGAACATCGAACAGCGGGTATTCCAGGGCCAGTCCGAATTGCTCCGCGAACAGGCCATGGATACGGGGCGAGCGGCTGTGGGCAACGGGGTGACCAACCACGCCCAGCCGCAAATCCGCTGCCCAGTCCTGTTTCATTTTTCTGCCAGCCAGGCGGCCACCTGTGGCGCGAAGTAAGTGAGCACCGCATCTGCGCCCGCGCGCTTGAATGACAACATGGATTCCATAACGACCTTGCGTTCGTCCAACCAGCCATTCTGGCTGGCGGCCTTGAGCATGGCGTACTCACCGCTCACCTGGTACACGAAAGTAGGCATGCCGAAACTGTCTTTGACCCGACGTACGATATCCAGGTAGGGCATGCCTGGTTTTACCATCACCATGTCGGCGCCCTCACGTATGTCCATGCCGGTTTCGCGTATGGCTTCGTTGCTGTTGCCCGGATCCAGCTGGTAGGTGTCCTTGTTGCTGACACCCAGGTTGCCGGCCGAGCCCACTGCATCGCGGAACGGGCCGTAAAAGGCCGAGGCATATTTTGCGCTATATGCAAGGATGCGCGTGTGAATATGGCCCGCCTGTTCAAAGGCCTTGCGAATAGCCCCTATGCGTCCGTCCATCATGTCCGATGGGGCCACAATGTCCACGCCTGCCTCGGCATGTGAGAGCGCTTGCCGAACCAGGACCTCTACCGTTTCGTCGTTCATGACGTAGCCGTTGCCGTCGATCAGGCCGTCCTGGCCATGGCTGGTGAAAGGATCCAGCGCGACATCGGTAATGACACCCATATCGGGCAGCTCGGCTTTCAGGGCACGCACGGTGCGCTGGGCCAGGCCATTCGGGTTATAGGCCTCCTGTCCGTTTTCGCTCTTGGTATCGGGATTGGGCACCGGGAACAGGGCAATGGCAGGGACGCCCAGTGACCAGGCCAGTGCGGCTTGCTCCAGCAGCAAGTCTATGGACAGGCGGTCGACACCCGGCATTGAAGGTATAGCCTGGCGCTGCTTGTTCCCCTCTATTACAAATACCGGCCAAATCAGATCCTGTGCGCTCAGACTGGATTCGCGCATCAGGTTTCTGGAAAAGGCATCACGCCGCATGCGGCGGGGCCGAAGGTCAGGAAATTGACCGGGGTACTTGGTGGTCATCAGCTAGGTCCTCAGGAGATTATTTAAAAGCATTTTTAACAGATTCGGGCGGAAGTTTCCGCCCGTGTTTTCCGAGGGTGCCGCCGGTAACTGGCTGGGGGTCCTGACTCGTGTGCGCCAGCAGGCCGACGCCGGCACCCGGCCAGAACGCTGTGGAAGAGCGGGACGATGATTTTCAGGATGATGATTATCCTGGAACCGGCTGGAGATTGGAGCATCGAAATGACTTTATCGCTGGGCTGCAATGGCAATCGCTGCGATAATTGGCAATCACGGGCATTTCGAATGCCCGCCTGCTGTGGTTACGTGACTTAGCGACGCCGCGGCATGGTCAACCTTGGGACGGGCGGGGCGATGGATATGAGACTACTGATGAAATTCACGGCTGCAGCGGCAGTCACGCTGCTGGCAGTTGGTGCGACCGGTGCCATGGAGCCCTACGCTGCAGCAGGCTCGTCCGGGGACGCGCTCAGGCTCGCCCAGGCTGCCGACCAGCAGCCTGACAGTAAGTCTTTGGCTGGTCCCGAGAACGAGGCGTCCCGCGCAGAGAACGCCGAGTTGGATCGTAAGTGTGACCCCGCGAGACACGCGAACGGCGAATGCCCGCACATGCAAGGGCACAAGTGTCCAATGGCCGAGGGTGGCTGCCCGCACATGCAGCATGGCGAGGCGGTATAGGTGATGGCGCAAGCCAGGGCATGCAGCACAAGTGCGCGATGGCCGAGGGTGGCTGCCCGCATATGCAGCATGGCGAAGGCGGTATGGGTGATGGCGCAAGCCAGGGCATGCAGCACAAGTGCGCGATGG
>JAPHSC010000068.1 GCA_026193125.1 Gammaproteobacteria bacterium | reverse complement strand
CTTGGCCGAAGCCTTCTTGGCGGTAGCCTTCTTGGCGGTAGCCTTCTTGGCTGGAGCCTTCTTGGCTGGAGCCTTCTTGGCTGGAGCCTTCTTGGCTGGAGCCTTCTTGGCCGAAGCCTTCTTGGCCGGCTGGGCCTTCACTTCCGGTTCTGGCTCCGTGGCTCTAGTCTCGGTATCCAGACCCACTGCCGCCTCTAGAGCTCTTTGAGCCTCCATGCGCGCCGCAGATTCGGCCAGGGCCGCCCTCAGGCTCTTTTGCAGGCGCTTAAAGACCACCTCGGAATCACCTACGGCATCCACCGTGTAAAGGATGCCCTGCTCACTGTAGTAATCCACCAGTGGCCGCGTCTGACTTTCATAAACCTTGAGGCGATTCTCAATAGTGGCCTCCGTATCGTCCGCACGCCGGTGCAGGCGTCTGCCACAATTGTCACAAACATTCTCCAGGACAGGCGGCGACGTGTAGTAATTGAACACCGCGCCGCAGTGGCTACAACTAAGCCTGCCAGTCAGCCTCTGCATCAGGACGTCGCTGTCCAGATCCATCAACAAGGTAGCCTGCAGGGGCAGCCCAATCTGCTCCAACATCACATGCAGGGCCCTGGCCTGAGCCAGGTTCCTGGGAAATCCATCCAGGATAAAGCCCTTTTTCGCGTCAGACTGCTTCAGTCTTTCCTCGATAATGCCGAGCACCAGTTGGTCGCTGACCAATTGACCCGCGTCCATGGTGACCTTGGCCTGACGACCCAGTTCCGAACCCGAGGCCACAGCCTCGCGCAGCAAATCACCTGTGGAAATCTGAGGGATAGAATATTTCGAAACCAGCTTCTGGGACTGGGTACCCTTTCCAGAGCCCGGGGCACCAAGCATGACGATTCTCATGGCAACATTCCTGACATAGATAATATGGGGCGTGCAGCCAATTCCACTCGCCCGTAGCAGGGGCTAACCTACATCCAGCACTTGCCAGCGTCAATTCACAAATGGTGTGAACCATCGATTCAGATGGGCTATGCTTCCCGTCGCAGCGCGCGCCCGGACGCCCTGCAGGTGGAACTGGCGAGGAAACTGAAATGGCTCGAAAAAACGCTTTTTACGCCCAATCTGGCGGTGTCACGGCTGTTATCAACGCTTCCGCTTGCGGCTTGATCGAAACGGCACGCAAAAATCGTGACCGCATAGGCAAGGTTTATGCGGGGCGGGATGGAATTATCGGGGCGCTCACAGAGGACCTGATCGATACCAGTAAAGAAAGCGCGCGCGATATCGCCGCCCTTAAATTCGCGCCAGGTGGCGCATTTGGTTCCTGCCGTTACAAGCTCAAGGGACTGGAAGAAAATCGTGCCCAGTACGAGCGTCTTATCGAGGTCTTCAAGGCCCACAATATCGGTTACTTTTTCTATAACGGCGGCAACGACTCCATGGACACCGCCCACAAGATTTCCCAGATCGGCAGGGCACTAGGCTATCCGATAATCTGCGTGGGAATCCCGAAAACGGTCGATAATGACCTGCCAATTACCGATAACTGCCCGGGTTTTGGCTCGGTGGCCAAGTACATCGCGGTATCTACCAAGGAAGCGGCCATGGACGTATTGTCCATGTCCAGGACCTCTACCAAGGTGTTCGTGCTCGAGGTCATGGGCAGACATGCCGGCTGGATCGCTGCCGCGGGCGGGCTGGCGGCGGAGCGGCCCGGCGATGCGCCCCATATCATCCTGTTCCCCGAGGTGGCCTTCGACCAGGAGGCCTTCCTGGCCAAGGTGAAGCACACGGTGGAAACCCAAAGTTACTGTGTGGTCGTAGTCTCCGAGGGCGCCCGCTACGCAGATGGCCGTTTCCTGGCAGATGCAGGAAGCAGGGATGCCTTCGGTCATGTGCAGTTGGGTGGCGTGGCGCCGGTGGTTGCCCAGATGGTCAGGGACAAGCTCGGCTTCAAGTACCACTATGCCGTGGCCGATTACCTGCAGCGCTCGGCCCGCCATATAGCATCGCAGGTTGACCTGGAGCAGGCCTACGCCGTGGGTGAAGCGGCGGTAAAGCTTGCCCTGGCTGGGAAAAATGCGGTCATGCCCGTCATTGTGCGCAAATCAGAAAACCCTTATCGCTGGGGAGTTGGCGAAGCAAAACTGGTGCGCGTGGCCAACAAGGAAAAGATCCTGCCCAAGCGTTTTATCACACGGGACGGTTTCGGCATCACTGCAGCCGCACGCCGCTACCTGGAACCGCTGATCAAGGGTGAGGCCTATCCGCCCTACAAGAACGGCACGCCCAACTACGTGCGCCTGAAAAATCTCCCTGTTGCCAAAAAGCTTGGGACCGACTTCGTGGTATAGTCCCATGCTTTTGAATTAGCGCTCCGCCGGACGATCCTCCGGCAAAAATAGCGCCCGCCCCCGACCCCTTTTTACGG
>JAPHSC010000165.1 GCA_026193125.1 Gammaproteobacteria bacterium | reverse complement strand
GGTGAGGTCCGTGTGAGGTCGCGTAGTGCTCTTTCTTATAGCTATATTCAGGGCGACGCTAGCAGGGCTTCGGCCCGGTGGTCAAGACGCGCGTGGTCTAACGATCCCGGCGAAAAAGCCCTTGCCGGTTCGCGCCGGGCGAGTAGGTCTTTGTTATTCGGGTGCTTTCCCCGGGATGCCGATGTGCACCAGGCCATAGCCGGACAGCGTAATCTGCGGCACAGACATGCCGATAACCTCTCCCGACAAGGTGGCGGTAATGGTATGACGCTCGTCGGTCAGGGGATCGACTACCTCACCCAGCACGTCGCCCTTGTTCACAGAATCACCCGGTGCAACGGTCGGAAAGAAGAACCCGCCTTGCCGTTTGGGCACGCGAACCCAGCTTGATTTTGTGAATATCCTCGACTCTGGCACAAGCTCATGAGTGCCCTGCACCATACCGAGGTACTGCATGACATTCGCAATTCCTGTCACACCCTGGACTATCGGTCCTTCTTCGAATCGCAGTGGCTCACCGGCTTCGTAGATGATGGCGAGAACGCCCGCGTTCATGGCCTCCCGTCGCAGACTGCCTTCGGGACCGGCGCCACCGATGATGATGCCGGCGCCGAAATTTCGCGCCAGCGCCAGGGCTGCGGCGTTTGATTCATCGACCCGGATCTGTGGCAGGTTGGTTCGATGGAATGAAGCCGTGTGCAAGTCGACCAGGGCATCACAACGCTTGATCACTTGCTCGAATATGGCATTGGCCATTATCGAGGCAACGCTCCCTCTCTCGCTGCCCGGAAAAAAGCGGTTCAGATCGCGCCTGTCGGGAAGGTAACGGTCGCCGTTGCGAAAGCCATCGGCGTTCAAGGTGGGTAGTACGACCAGCATACCCGCCATCGTAGCCGGGTCCGCCTGCAGGAAAGCGCGCCGGGCTGATTCAACGCCGTTCATCTCGTCCCCGTGTATGCCGGCGGTAACGCACAAGGTCGGTCCTGCAGTGAGACCACGGGCGACAAACACCGGAATATTAAGATAGGAGCCTTCGAATGAACGCTCCTCGATGGCGGAATACTTGAGCTTCTCACCTGGCCGAATGGTCTGTCGGACAAGTTCCACTGCGCCCCATTCGTCAGCGTTGGCGACTGGGCAAGACAATACGAACAGCGTGGAAACGACAAGCAATAAGTGTTTCATGAGTGCACCAGGATGGATCGATGGGAACGTTTCGGGGTGGAGAGGAGAGAAAGAGGCGCAATTTTACGCCCGCGTTTTTCTACCAACAATACCGGCATACATTGTGGGGACAGTAACCGTAACTATTGGGCGTCTTCCTGACCTGCAAACTCGGAGGGGGTCGAGCCGGTCCAGCGTCGGAATGCGCGGGTGAAGTTGGCCTGGTCGGAGAACCCCAGCAGGTAGGCGACTTCCGCCAGGCTGTGCCGACCGTGTTCGATATAAGCCTTGGCCAGGGTTTCCCGGGTTTCCTCCAGCAAAGATTTGTAGGACGTACCCTCGTTGTGCAAGTCCCGACGCAGGGAACTAATGCTGCGATTCAGGCGTTTGGCGATCTCGTCCTGGCTGAGTTGGCCCGAAGGCAGGCCTTGCTGAATCAGGTGCTGAACCCGGTAGCTGGTCGCGGGCGAGTCGAGCTTGCGCAGGTATTGCTCGGAGATCTTGTCAATTTCCCGCGCAAGTTCCGGGTTACCGTATGCGCACGGCTGGTTAAGGGTCTTGTTGTCGATACTCAACCCGTCACGCCGGGCATTGAAAAGCACTTCGCAGCCAAACACTTCGTCGTATCTTTTTGCCAGGCCATAGTCAGGATGGGAGAGGGTGACTCTCAGCGGCCGAAATGCACCCCCCGCCAGCGAACGGAAAGAGTGCATCAGCAAGGCCAGCATGCAATCCCTGCCCTGCGGCGCAGGCTGGATCGTAGAGTGGGGAAAGCGCAGGAAGAGCTCGGTGCGGGTGGCGCCAGGGTTCACTTCCAATTCAGTTCCGGAGGTGACGGTCTTGTCATAGCGACCTATGCGGGCTACCGCGTCCGCGATAGACGTGCTGGCCAGCAGGGACTGACCCAGCGCGTGGGTGATCGTGGGTCGTATAAACCTGGCAACTACCAGTCCGAAGGCCGGGTCGCCGGTGAGTTCCACCAGCCGTGCCCACAAGCGGGTCGCCTGGGAAAGTGGAATCCTCGCTTCGTGTTTTTTGGTAATCCCGACGTCCAGCCCGACATCATCAAACACAGACTCCGCGTCCAGCCCGCACTCTGCCAGGGCCAGTCGAACGGCCACCCCAACGCTCGCTAATGTGCTCGGTTCTCCCAGCATGCTTCAATCCGTTTGATCTTAATTGACAATAACTCGAACGGCATGGACAAGAGCCAGCCTGCTCCAGTGGCTAGGATAGCGAAGCTTTCACTGGAGTAACACTATGCAAAACCAAGATGTGCTGGAAGAGCTGGCGAAGCTCTCCCTTGTACACCAGGTGGGTCAGGCGGCATTCCTGTGGTCTCGCACCAGCAAATCTATCCTCAACCTGCCAGACAAGGCGCAGCAGCAGCGTTTGCTGGGCGGATTTCTGCACGTGGTGTGCGAAACCGCCAGGTTGTCAGCTGCCGAGACTGCGGCTGCCGCCTACGTGGTAGGCCTGCTTACAGGAACTGATACGGATGCCATGGCCGCGGCGCGCAATACTCTGTGCGCAACCCCGGATGAGCGACTGTTCCAGCAAGGCATGGATGAAGCCAGTCGTATCCTGGAAAACGGAAGGCGTCATTAGCAAGGCAATGCCGGTGAGGACCGGCTTCGATTGAGCATTAGGGACAACCAAGCAGTGGCCAGGGACAAGACCGGGCGTTGTTCAGATGGTTATGGTTTACCGCAAGCAATTAGCTGCTTGCGGCTAGCAGTCGGGCACCTTTTGAGCGGAGTAGACCAATGACGATGTACAGACTGGGGCAGACCCCGGAGTCGATGACGGAAGACGATGCTGTCACCTGGCAGAAAATTGTCGAGGTGCTTCCGGCCGCCACGGATACTCTGATTCATGCGGCCTGGGGTTGCGGGTCAGGCGTTGAAGCAGACCAGGACCTGTCGTTGTATAGCCTGGCGGAGCGCCATATCAATTGTTTGATTAAGGAGGGATGTCTGGTGGAAGTACAAGGTAAAGTTCAGGATGTGACGGCCGCCCGCGAGATCGGGTTTGTACCTGGCCCGATACAGATGGAGGACTTCGCGGAGCTGATTCCGTCAGAGTTCAGGGGGCAATCCGGATCCGCATTCTACTCGGGCAGACTGGCTTTCCAGTCACCCTCCAGGCTGTACATTCTGGGTGTTAATCCCAGTGGCAGCCCGGAGGAACAGGCAGGCCAAACTGTAGGTTGGCACACAAACAAGGTGCTTTATAACGAGCCGGATAATTGGTCCGCATATCGCGATGAATTATGGGATGGCAAGGAACCTGGCAGCTGGCGTATGCAGCAGCGGGTCCTGCGGCTGTTGCAGAACCTTGGCTTGAATCCGGGCAAGGTCCCGGCCAGCAATTTGGTGTTCCTGAGATCTCTTAATGAGAATCAGCTCGATGCGAATTTTGAGGAACTTGCCGAACAGTGCTGGCCATTCCATCAATCTGTGATCAATCGTCTTGGCATGCAAGTGGTTCTCTGTTTTGGTAATACCGCGGGAGATTGGATCCGCGAGCGCCTGGATGCGCACGACCAGGTAAGCTTTCTTGATGGGCCAAGTCAGCGTGGCATGACCGGTCGCGTGTACGAGAGTCCCGCCGGCTTGAAAGTTGTGGTCGCAACCCATCCCAGCCAGGCCGACTGGAGAGTGCCTGTAACAGATCCAACCGAGCTTGTTCGACGGGCGCTGGCGGAGTCAGAAATAGAGAGGTCCGAGACTTTCGGATTCACGCGCTAGTTTGCCGGTGACCAGGGCAGTCAGGGTTGCTGTCCCCCTGAAAAAGCTAACAAGG
>JAPHSC010000427.1 GCA_026193125.1 Gammaproteobacteria bacterium | reverse complement strand
CCGAAGACGCCACCCACATCACGATCATCATCGAGATGACGGCTATTCGACTGAAATTATTCATTCGTATTGCTCCGCAGCGGCATTCACGCGGGCATAGACCTCGGTGCTGCCATCATTCTTCAACAGGAGTACGTCATATGGGGCGAAGCCATCACCCTGCTCCATGCCTGGACTCCCCAAGGGCATACCGGGTACCACCAGGCCGGCCGCGCCTGCCGGCAATTCGCTCAGGAATTGCTTCACATACCTGGCCGGTATATGGCCCTCGAATACATAGCCCTGCGCCGACACCGCCGTGTGGCAGGCACGATATTGCGCGGGCACTTCCAGCAGGGCGTTCGCCGCGCCAAGCTGTGTGGCGTCATGGCTGACGGACTCCACGCCGTGCGTGTCCAGGTGTTCCATCCATTTCCCGCAGCAGCCACAGCTTGGGCTCTTGTACACATCCAGTACGGGTCGGGTGGACGACATGGCAGGCCGGCTTGCCGGCGTTTCACTCTGAGCGCCCGACTGGGCCGGATTATCGTCGCACCCGGCCAGGAGCAGGATTGAAAACAACGCCAGGATAAACAGTTGGTTTGGTCTTGCGGAAAGCATTTTTCTCTCCAGTCATGATGAACAATGGGTAGGAAGGAAACGCGTTTCCCGGTATTCACACAGACGTGTCGGCAGGGAATACCCGGGCCAATCTGGTGAATGTTCTACAGACGGAGTCAGACTGCGCCGGCGGGGAATACGCGCTGTATTCGCCGGGCTATTTCAGATAGACGCAGAAGCGCTTGTGCAGGGCGATGCCCGGCGAGAAGGGAATGTTGTCAGCGGGTCGTTCCACCGACTGCTCCGCGAGGCGGGGCATGAACTGGACCACCACCGGCGGCGGCGCAAGCGCCGTGGCATGGTGATCAAGGAAGGGATTCAACAGGGCCGAGTCGTCGGCGACCTGGGCTTCAAGCGCACATGGGCCCGGCAGCGTGGCATCGCCCTGGGGCTGCCCTGGAGGGCAATGCGAACAGGGCATGTCATGGTCTGCCATCGGAGCAGGCATGGACCCGGTCATGTGGTGGTCGGCATGGGAATCCACGGGAAGCGCCATGGACATGGCACAGGGAGTCAGCGCCAGGTTCAGCCACACGACCGAGAGCAGGGCCAGTACCTGCCTTGCTATGGGTCGTTGATGGCGACGGAAAAAGTCCATTGGGTCTCGTTTATTCACGGTAATGACGGCCACGCTATCCCAGCCGGGTACAAGTTTCAAGAACCGGGGGCACGTATTTCCTATACATTTATGTTCCGTGCCCGGCGGCGGCCTGTGGCAAACTCCACGGCATGCGCATTAACGAGGCTATTGGAACCCGCCGCCGGTTCCCGGGAAAATACGTAATTGCCGCCGCACTGTTCCTGGTCGCTTGCGAACCACAGGTGGCTACCGATGAAGATACGCCCGCTCAGGTCGTCGCGATGCCCTCCCCCGCTGGCCCCGGTTCCGCCGAGCCCCACCTCGCCCTGGCAGACGACGGCAATGCGGGGCTGGTGCTGAGCTGGCAGGCGGTAGACGGGGACATGGCGTCCCTGAATTTCGCCCGGCTTGTACAAGGCACCTGGTCCAAACCCGTCCGTGTTGCCCAGGGCGACAACTGGTTCGTGAACTGGGCAGACTATCCATCGGTCGAACCCATGGCGGACGGCCGCCTGGCCGCCCACTGGCTGGTCAGGCGCGACGCCGGTACCTACGCCTACGATGTCTGGATCAGTCTTTCAGCCGAGGGCACGAGCTGGAGCGAGCCGTTCATCGCCCACCGTGATGGTACCTCCAGCGAGCACGGCTTCGTCTCTCTCTTCCCCTGGGCCGGCAAGACCGGCGCGGTGTGGCTGGACGGCCGCGAGACCGCTGGTGGCGAACACGATCACGAAGATCACGGTGGCGGCGGCATGACCTTGCGTTTCGGCCTGTTCGACGCCCAGGGAGTGGCCGTGCAAGAGGGTCCGGTGGATGAACTGACCTGCGATTGCTGTCAGACGGACACGGCGCGAGTGGGAGATTCCCTGGTGCTGGCTTACCGCGATCGTACCCAAGAAGAATTCAGGGATATCGTGGTAACCCGCTATGACGGCCAAACATGGTCAAGGCCGGTGCCGGTGGATGACCAGCACTGGACGATCAGCGGCTGCCCGGTGAACGGACCGGCCATCGCGGCCCGGGGCGAAAATGTGGCGGTGGCCTGGTTCACCGGCGCGGCCGGTACCGGCCAGGTCAAGGCGGCAATCTCGCATGACGGCGGTCGCAGTTTTGGTGCACCCGTCATGCTGGACCCGGTCGGCGCGATCGGCCGCGTGGACATCGCCTGGCTGGATGATCAGGATCTTGCGGTAAGCTGGATGGCGCGGGCCGATAAGGATGCAGACCTGAAAGTCGTGCGCGTCCACAACGGAGAGGTGACCGGTACGGCGGTCACGATCGCACACATGTCCGAATCCCGGCGCTCAGGCTTTCCGCAAATGGTTTTACAGGAAGACGCACTGGTATTTGCCTGGACCGAGGCGGGTGAAACAAACCAGGTAAAAATCGCCACGCTGGACGCCAGCGGGCTCTAGTCCGCCTGCTTCGATGGGCCGTGACCCTAACTGCGCCCTGAATGGGACCCCGAATATGGGGTGTACACCGTGCACTATTAATGCAGGTGTATGTAACGCCCCTTGCGTGCGCCAAGTGCGCGCCTTTTCACAGCACCAGTTTAGTCGTTCGCGATACACGGGAACGATCAGGCATAAGGCGGGGAAGAAGTGGTGGGGCGTGAAGGAATCGAACCTTCAACCTGTGGATTAAGAGTCCATTGCTCTGCCAATTGAGCTAACGCCCCACTGATGGAATGCGAATTGTGCCAGAAATTTCTGCCTGGCTATACCCCTTCCCAGGCGATAGTCGCCAGGAAAGAAGTGGGGTGGACGATGGGGCTCGAACCCACGACAACCGGAATCACAATCCGGGGCTCTACCAACTGAGCTACGCCCACCATAGCGTTCTTCTTACTCTTTACTCTTCCGGCCGGCGCGATTGGCGCGCCTGGCAGGATTCGAACCTGCAACCCTCGGCTTAGAAGGCCGATGCTCTATCCCTTGAGCTACAGGCGCGATGCACACCAGCCTACCGCGTTCTACGTAAACGGGAAATGGTCGGGGCAGACGGATTCGAACCGCCGACCCTCTGCTCCCAAAGCAGATGCGCTACCAGACTGCGCCATGCCCCGATTTATTGAAAGCCCGAGAGCCCCCAACCGTTTACCCCCAGGCTGCGGACAGCCCGAATCGGGACGGCAATTCTAGGCAACCAATCAGGGGAGCGCAAGCGGGAAGGGTAAATGAGCCGCTTTAGCGCTCTTGTTGCCTCGAGGAGCGCCATGCGACAATGCGCGTCGAAATCATCAGCAGAAGCGCAAAATTATGACCGCACAACTCATCGACGGTAAGAAAGTCGCGGCCAAGATCCGGCAAAGAGTCAAGCTCAGGATCCAGGAATCCGTGGCAGCCGGCCATAATCCGCCCGGACTGGCGGTGGTCCTGGTAGGCGCCGATCCGGCTTCCCAGGTGTATGTGCGGACCAAGCGCAAAGCCTGCGCCCAGACCGGTATACGCTCGCTGGAACACGACCTGCCCGCCACCACCACTGAGGCAGAACTGTTGGCCCTGGTAGACAGGCTCAACCAGGACGACGCCGTCGACGGCATCCTGGTCCAGCTACCCCTGCCGCCGCACATGGAAACCAGCAAGGTCATTGAGCGGATCAACCCGGACAAGGACGTGGACGGCTTCCATCCCTACAACGTGGGGCGCCTGGCCCAGCGTCTGCCCAGGCTGCGTCCCTGCACTCCATACGGGGTAATGGAACTGCTTGAGCATTACGGCGTGAACGTCAAGGGCAAGCACGTAGTCGTGGTTGGCGCCTCAAATATCGTGGGCCGACCCATGACACTCGAGCTGTTGCTGCACGGCGCCACGGTGACCGTTACCCATCGCTTCAGCACCGAAGTGCCAGAGCACGTGGGCCGCGCGGATATCGTGATTGCCGCCGCCGGCAAGGCGGGCCTGGTGCGTGGCGAGTGGATCAAACCGGGCGCAGTGGTGATCGACGTGGGCCTGAGCCGAGGTGAAGACGGCATGCTCCACGGTGACGTGGAATTCGCAGCCGCCGCCGAGCGGGCTTCCATGATTACACCTGTTCCCGGTGGCGTGGGGCCCATGACCGTCGCCATGCTGATGGAAAACACGCTGCAGGCGGCCGACCTGCGTCGCAACGAGCCGGCCATGCAACGCTCGGACAATGTCTGGACAACCTTCGGACAGGCGTAGCGAGCCTCTGATCTATGCATGAACGTGTAACTTGCGTACAGAAGCCCCAGCTTCTGCGTTGCCAATCTTCGCAGTAGGGTGCGTTTTACGCACCATTCTGGACGGTGCACAGAGTGCACCCTACGTGCGCCTGGCGCCTTGAATCTGAACCTTTTCGCTCACAATCGACTAAGCCCAGAAAAAATAAGACGCTTCTTAGCGCCAAGTAAACGCCTGGGCGTCTAGTCCCGCCGCCAGCCGGTACCCCCGGCGCCGTCTTCAAGCACCACGCCCGCAGCCTTCAGCTCATTGCGGATCCTGTCGGCACCGGCCCAATCGCGCGCTTCACGTGCAGCCTTGCGCTGGGCAATCAGCTGTTCAATCCGGGCATCGTCCAGGCCTCCTTCCGCCGCGGCCCCCGGTCTGGCGCGCTTCAGCCATACCT
>JAPHSC010000328.1 GCA_026193125.1 Gammaproteobacteria bacterium | reverse complement strand
TGCCCACCGGCAAGCCGGGCGACAAGGGTGGCAAGGCCATCATGCAGCTGGCGCAGCAGTCCGATCCAGACACGCTGGTGCTGGTGATCGCGCCCCAGTTGGACAAGCGCAGCCTGGGTGCCGGCTGGGCCGGCGCGATCGATAAGGCAGGCGTGATAGTGCAAATCTGGCCGGTCGAAGAAGCCCAGATGCCGGCCTGGATAAAGCAGCGATTGCGGGCCAGCGGCTTGCAGGCCAATGAAGAGGCGGTACGTTTGCTGGCCATTCGGGTCGAGGGCAACCTCATGGCTGCACAGCAGGAAATAGACAAGCTGGTGCTGCTGCATGGCAGTGGAAAACTCGATGCGGACATGATCCAGGAGGCAGTGTCTGACAGTTCTCGCTTTGATATTTTCGACCTGGTAGACGCGGCGTTGTCCGGTGACGCCGAGCGTAGCCTGAGAATCCTGAAAGGCTTGCAGGAAGAGGGCGTCGAGCCGGTGTTGATTGGCTGGGCATTAAGCCGTGAAATGCGCGCGCTGTCTCCGCTGGCCTGGCAAATTGCGCAAGGGGCGGCGCCGGCCACGGTCTTGGGCAAGGTCTGGGCCCGACGCAAGCCCCTGGTTTCTTCAGCCCTGCAACGCCATTCCTCGGGCTCCATACACCTCTTGCAGCTGCAATTGGCGCGACTGGACAGGGTGGTCAAAGGTCAGGCCAGGGGAGCAATTTGGGACGAACTGGGTCTGATCGTGGCAAAATTGGCGGGAACCAACTTGAAATTGAAGGCGACTGGTTGAGAAATTCGATTTGCCCAGAATCCCATAAGCTCCCGACACGATGATCGCGCGAGCACAGGCTCCCATCGGTGTCTTTGGCGGCACCTTTGACCCGATCCATTATGGCCACCTGCGTACGGGCTATGAGCTGCTGAAAACGCTTGAACTGGGCGAGGTGCGTTACCTGCCTTGCGCTGAACCCCCTCACCGGGGCCGCCCGCTGGCCCCGGGCAAATTACGTCTGGAGATGGTAAGTGCCGCGCTGGCCGGTCAGCCGGGGCTGGTGGCGGACGACCGGGAGCTGCGCCGGGGCGGGCCTTCTTACTCGGTGGTTACCTTGATTGATATGCGCAGGGAGTTCCCCGATTGCCCCCTGTGCCTGATTGTCGGTATGGATGCCTTCCTGGGATTTCCAGCCTGGCATCGTTGGCGCGAGTTATTCGAACTTGCGCACGTGATTGTGGCAAGACGCCCTGGCTGGGCGGCCGAGATACCCGCTTTGTTGAAGGCGGAACTGGAGAACAGGGAGACCGGGGATGCGGGTGATTTGCACCGGGCCAAGGCCGGCTTCATCTACATTCATACGGTGACCCAATTGGAAATTTCCAGTACCGCCATACGAAAAATGAGTGCAACGGGTGGGGAACCCAGATTCCTGGTGCCCGATTCAGTATGTGAAATTATCAAGCAGAGCGGCTGTTACACCGGCCCCTCAACAACAAAGGGAAAAGCGTTTGATTGACAGCGATAAATTGCAGGCCCTGATTGTGGAAGCCCTGGATGACGGTAAGGGTAAAGACATTAAGGTTATTGATGTAAGGAATTTCACTGATATCGCCGACTTCATGGTTTTGGCGACAGGTACGTCCGATCGCCATTGCAAGTCCCTGGCCGACAGGGCGGTGGACAAATCAAGGGAGGTGGGCATTAAGCCTATCGGGGTGGAAGGCACTGAAGGCGGTGAATGGATCCTGGTTGATTTACAGGATGTCATTGTGCACGTGATGCAGCCTCGCACACGTGACTTCTACAACCTGGAAAAACTTTGGGACATGACAACCCAGCGTCGGGGTCAGGCGCGCTAGTGCGTCTTCGTCTTCTCTCACCCGGGCAGAAGATGCCAGCCTGGATTCAACAAGGATTTGCCGAGTACGCACAGCGTATGCCACACGAATGTCGGCTGGAGTTGCTGGAAATTCCGCTGGGTCGTCGTGCCAGGGGCATACCGGTAGAACGGGCTGTGGAGTCCGAGGGCGAGCGTATCCTGGCCGCGATCAAGCCGGGAGACCGCGTGGTGGCCTTGGAGGTTACCGCGCAGCAATTTACAACCGCAGCCCTGGCTGAATACCTGGAAAACTGGATGGGTGAGGGCCGCGATGTCTGCTTGCTGGTGGGAGGTCCCGACGGTCTGGCACCGGCATGTTTGAACAGGGCCGACATGAGCTGGTCGCTTTCGCGCCTGACACTTCCTCATGGGCTGGTTCGGGTTATGCTGGCCGAGCAACTCTACCGCGCCTGGTCATTGATGAAAGGGCATCCCTACCACAGGGCGTGAATCCCTCGCGTGGCCATGCCTGAAGTGGCTTTTGCTTAGCAGGTGCATGCGCTTGCAGCCCGCGTCGGAAAAGATGACACTTCCGCATATGAATCAAGACTTTATCTACCTGGCGTCTGCTTCACCCAGACGCGCGGAATTGTTGCGGCAAATCGGTGTCCAATTCTCTACCGTGGTCGCGGACCTCGACGAGACACCGCTGCACGATGAGGCGCCCCGGGATTACGTGATACGCGTCGCGAGCGAGAAAGCCCGGTACGCCGGGCAGAACCTCGCGCCGGCCGGCGCCATCGTTTTGGCGGCAGACACGGCGGTAGTGCTTGAGCGGGAAGTATTTGGCAAGCCGCGGGACAGGCAGGATGGCCTGCTCATGCTGGGCCGGCTTTCAGGACGTGAGCATTGCGTCTTGACTGCGGTAGCCGTGCATTTCCGGGACCAGATCCGGGTAGCGCTGAGTGAAAGCAGGGTCGAATTCAGGAATATCACGACAGCAGAAGCCGAGGCTTACTGGAATACGGGAGAGCCTGCTGACAAAGCGGGTGCGTATGCCATACAGGGCCTGGGCGCGATTTTTGTGAAACACTTGCAGGGTAGCTACTCCGGGGTGATGGGCCTGCCGCTGTTCGAGACAGCTGGCTTGCTGGCCGGCGTCGGAGTGAATGCGCTTGGCCTGGCTGTAGAATTGGCGGAATACAGGGTATGAATGAAGAAATTCTCGTAAATGTGACGCCTCGAGAATCCCGTGCTGCGCTGCTTGATGGTGGCGTGCTACAGGAGGTTTACATCGAGAGAAGCAGTCGGCGGGGTCTGGTCAGTAATATTTACAAGGGCAAGGTCTGTCGAGTATTGCCGGGTATGCAGGCTGCATTTGTGGAGATCGGTATGCAACGCACTGCGTTCCTGCATGTATCCGATATGGCGCAGGCAGTAGCCGAGGGCAATGATCTGGAGGACGTGCCGCCGGGAAACATCGATGACCTGGTCAGCCAGGGCAATGAAATCCTGGTGCAAGTGGTGAAGGATCCCTTGGGCACCAAGGGCGCCCGCCTGACAACCTACATTACGCTGCCATCGCGTTTCATGGTGTTCATGCCCAAGGGTAGTGGTGTGGGTGTGTCCACTCGCATCGAGGATCCGGAAGAGCGCCAGCGATTACGCGAACTGGTCGAGGGATTTTTGCAGGAAGGTCAACGCGGCGGATTTATTGTACGCACAGCGGCAGAAGGTGTGGGTTTCGAGGCGTTGCGCGCGGATATGCAATTCCTGCAAAAACTTTGGGATGTCATCAGCGAGCGCGCAATGAAGACTCCGGTGGGCAAGCTGGTGCACGCCGATTTGGAATTGCCGCTGCGCATCCTGCGTGATGTAACCGGGCAAAACGTGACCCGGGTGCAGGTGGACTCGGAGGAGGTCTACGAGAAGATGCGCGAGTTCGCACGCATGTTTCTCCCCGAGATGCTGCCGAAAATAGAGCGCTATTCCGGACGACGACCGATCTTCGACCTGTACGGTGTGGAAGATGAATTGCAGAAAGCACTGGAGCGGAAGGTGCCACTCAAGTCCGGGGGATATTTGATTATTGACCAGACCGAGGCAATGACCACCATCGACGTTAATACTGGCGCTTACGTCGGTCACCGGAACCTTGAAGAGACAATTTTCAAAACCAATCTCGAGGCGGCGGTGACCATTGCCAGGCAACTGCGGCTGCGCAACCTGGGCGGAATAATCATCCTCGACTTCATCGACATGCTGGCGGAGGAGCACAGGAGTCATGTGCTTGCCGCATTACAACGCAGCCTGGAGTCGGACAATGCGCATAGCAAGATTTGCGAGGTATCCAGTCTTGGCCTGGTCGAGATGACGCGTAAACGAACTCGCGAAAGCCTGGAAAATATGCTGTGCGAAGCCTGTCCCACCTGTGAAGGCAGGGGCAGGATAAAAACCCCTGAATCAGTTTGTCATGAAATATTCCGCGAAATTATTCGTCACACGCGGCAGTTTGATTACCAGAAGTTACTGGTGCTGGCCCACCCCGAGGTTATTGAGACGCTTCTGGACGACGAGTCCGCCAGCGTTGCGGAACTCGAGAGCCTCACCGGGCACCCGATTCGACTGCAGGCCGAGGGTATGTACAACCAGGAGCAATTTGATGTGGTTCCGCTTTAACAGCCGCGCACTCCTGCATACAGGAAACGTTTGGGACGATGCCCGGATTAGTTAGAAAAATCTGGCGATGGACAGCTGCGGCTGTTGGCATCCTGCTGATTGCCATGGCCATGGCAGTGGGAATATTCCGGCTGTTTTTGCCCCAGTTACCCGAGTACCAGGCCCAGATCGAGCAATGGGCGACACAGGCCCTGGGACGACCCCTGCGTATCGGAAGTATCGATGCGCGCCTCTCCCTGGAGGGGCCGCGCATAGTGTTCCACGACACCGTGGTGCTGGCACCTGATGGTGTTACCGCGGTAATTGATGCGGATTCAATATCAGTGGTTATCAGTCTTGTGGACCTGGTGTTGGAACAGCGTCTTGCGGTTTCAAGTGTTCGCATCGAAGGGATTCTGCTGGAGTTGGAGCGACTTGAGGACGGGCGCTTTGCTTTTTTGAACCGGGAATTTCCGGCACCACCCGACTCGGCGACAAGTGCTGGCACAGAAAGCGCGAACCCCGAGGTTCCTGACGGCCGCTATGAGATTCGTGATGCCACCATCCGCCTGATCACCCGGCAAGGGGAGGCGCTGGTGTTCAAGAACGCGAGCATGGATGTGGACAAGAACGAGGACGAGCTCAGCCTGGGTATCACGATTACACCGCCGCCCTCCCTGGGCAACGAAATACGCATTACAGCCAGCACACAGAATCTGGAGGATGCGCCGGCAGCGAGAGACTGGCAGGTGCTGGTGCAGGCCGGGGCGATAGATCTGGCGGGTTGGAAAACCTTCTTGCCGGCGAATTTATTGGTACCCAAGGCCGGCCTGGGCGCCGTCACCGTATGGGCATCCCTGGGACCGCAAGGACTGGATAACGCGATTCTCGATTTGAATATGGAAGGCCTCGCTCTTCCCGGGTCCGATTCGTCAGATGTGGTCGTGTTCCAGCGGCTCAAAGGCAAGTTCGAGTGGGTGAAGAAACCTGGCGATTGGCAGTTCAAGTTGCGTGACCTGGAAGTGGAACGTGATGGGCGGGCCTGGCAGTCGGGCAGCATCAGCCTGGAAATTCGGCCCGAGAACGGTGGAGAGCGTTTGTTTTACCTGAACGCTGAGCGGCTGCACCTGGATGACATTCAGCCTTTCCTGCCCTGGGTCAAAGATGAAGCATTGCGCAAGCGAATCGCAGAGCTTGCCCCGCGAGGTGAGCTAAGCGATTTGAATGTGCAATTCGTGGGGCGTGCGGATGGCCAGCCCAGTTACACAATTCGGGGGAAGTTGTCTGCCGTAGGTGTCTCGGCTGCCGGCAAGCTGCCGGGTGTGAGCGGTTTGTCCGGGACCATTAACGCAACCGCGGACGGTGGCGGCATGGATCTGGTGTCGCCAGGGCTGGCAGTGGACCTTCCACTCGTGTTCGAGAAGCCTCTGCAATTTGACCAGGCCAATGGTCGGCTTAGCTGGCGAAGAAGCCCCGCCGGAATCACGATTGCCGGAACCGACCTGGTGCTGGCCAACGGCGATATTTACACCTTCAGTAATCTGGATCTGGATTTGCCGGCTGAAGGTGGCGCGCCCCAGATAAATCTGGAGGCCCAGATCAAGGATGGCAATGTCGCTGCAAAGACCGCCTACTTGCCGATTGTCAAACTGTCCCCCAACCTGCGGGAGTGGCTGGATCGCAGTCTGGTGAGTGGACGAATTACCGAGGGCAGACTGGTGATGCGCGGTCCACTGGACCGGTTTCCCTTCGCCGGTGGGGAAGGTCGTTTCCAGGTCGAGTTCACGCTGCAGGACTTGCTCCTGGACTACCAGGAGGGCTGGCCGGCGATTCGAGGCGTGAATGCCAATGTTCGGTTTGAGGGTCCCGGGTTGTTCGTGGATATATTGGGCGGCGACTTGGCCGGAAATACGGTCATCCAGGGCAAGGCGAACATTCCCAGACTGTCAAGCGGTCAACTGGAGGTAAAGGCGCAGACTCGCGGGCCGGTGAACGCGGGCCTGGGTTACCTGGCCGCCATCCCGCCGGGCGAGCGTTATCGAGATGCCATTGCGGGGCTGGAAACCAGCGGGCAAGCTGTTATTGACCTGGATTTGTATCTCCCGCTTGCGAGCATTGAAGACAACCGCCTTAAACTGGACATGCAAATTATTGATGGTGCGGTGAGGCCCCTGGGCATGGATCGCGGCCTGGAAAAGGTCGATGGCCGGCTGCGGCTGGAAGATGGCGGGTTGTCCGGGCAAGGCATTACAGCCACGTACCTGGGCAAGCCGGCCCGGGTGGAGGTCAGTCCGGATCCGTCCGCAGGTGAAGCCAGGGCTACCCTGGTGTTGTTGCGAGGGTGGTCCGATGCCGCTGAACTTGTGGGGCAGTTTGTCCCGCTGATTCAGCCCTGGGTTTCCGGTAAAACGGATTGGTTCGCGGTTGCACGTTTCCCGGACATCGATAGTGGTCAAGCGGTTACGGTATCGGCACGCTCTGTGTTGGGGGGGATGGGTATCAGTCTGCCCCGGCCTATGTACAAGGCGGCAGAGGATATTCGCATGCTGGAGCTGCTGTATACCCTGAACGATGACAACAGGCGCACGCTGGAGTTGTCGCTGGGCGATGACGTCAGGGCATACCTTGAATACACGAACCTGGACGACCGCTGGGACCTGGGTTTTGGTGACATCGCCCTGGGTGGCAAGGTGCCGGATCGCGCTGGCGAGCCGGGCCTGGGGCTTAGCGGTCACACGGAAGTGCTGCAACTGGATGAGTGGTTGGCGTTGCAGCCACCACCGTCGATCGAAGCGCAGTCCTCGGAACTTGCACACGTTCTTCAGCGTGTAGAGTTGGAGGTAGACAACTTTACCGCCATGGGTCAGCCCCAGGGAGCCGCCAGCCTGAAATTGCAGAATACCGGGACGGACTGGGTGGCGCGCATTCAAAGCGAGAACATCGTGGGCACAGTCACGGTGCCTCACGATGGGGCCGGTGAGCGAGCTACCCGCGTGGATATGGACAAGCTCTTGCTGGTTGGTGGCGCCGATGACCAGGACAAGTCTGCCGGGATCTCGACAGACCCGCGGAATTTGGGCCCCTATGAGATACGCGTGACTGAATTTGGCATCGCCGACATGCGCTTCGGATCGCTGGAGGCAAGCTTGTCGCGTGCCCCCATGGGCCTGAGTCTCGACCAGTTCAAAACCCGGCATCCGGCGTTTACCGCCGAGGGCGTGGGCAACTGGCTGGTGACCGACGAAGGCCAGATGACGGGTCTGAAACTAAAGGTCGATGGCACCGACATCCTTGAGATGTTCAAGGCGCTTGGCCTGGGCGAGATGATCAGTGGCAATAGTCTGACTTCTGATGCGGATGTTTACTGGAAGGGCGGGCCGGATTCCGACGCAGTCCAAAGCCTGTCAGGCCAGGTGCACCTGCAACTGGATGATGGAACAGTGGCGGAAATTGAACCCGGTGCCGGGCGAGCCCTCGGGCTACTCAGTGTGGCCACCTTGCCACGCAGGCTGACGCTGGATTTCCGTGACGTATTTGATAAGGGCCTGGCGTTTGACCGGATTTCTGGTGATTTCAATCTGGTGGATGGAAATGCCTACACCAGCAATATGGTGATGAAGGGGCCGTCTGTGGGCATCGCTGTTTCTGGGCGCACCGGCCTGGTGGATCGCACCTACGACCAGGTGGCCGTGGTGCATGCAAATATTGGATCGACATTACCCCTGGCCGGGGCACTGGCGGGTGGCCCTGCGTTGGGAGCAGCCTTGCTGATTTTTTCGGAGGTCTTCAAGGGGCCCCTGCAGGGAATGACCCGTGCCCGTTACAAGGTGACTGGGAGTTGGGATGATCCCCTGGTCGAGAGGCTTGAATTGACCAAGCCGACGCCTGAAAGCCTGCCGAAATTCGCTCCTGCCTTGGCAGTGCCCGTCTTGCCGCTGGATAAGGCCCTGAAGGAGCAGGCTGATTCGGAAGCAGTCGTGGATGAGGATGCCCCGGCCGAGCAGCCAGGCGAAACCGGGGAAGAGGGGAATTAATGACACGCGTGGCGGTGTTACAGATGTGTTCCACTCCGGACCAGGCAGAGAACTTGCGCGATGCACGGACGTTATTAAAGCAGGCCGGGGAGCAGGGCGCGTTGATGGGCTTCCTGCCCGAGAACTTTTCCTTTATGGGTCACAAGGAGCGCGACCGCCTGGATGTTGCTGAGACCGATGGTGACGGCCCGGTGCAGCAATGGCTGGCCGAACAGGCCGCGACCCTGGGGATGTGGATAGTTGCTGGCACAGTGCCATTGAAAAATGATGCCGGCTTGC
>JAPHSC010000432.1 GCA_026193125.1 Gammaproteobacteria bacterium | reverse complement strand
TCGATCATGGGCGCCATCAACATCGTCGTCACCATCATGAACATGCGTGCACCGGGCATGACCTTGCTGAAGATGCCGCTGTTCGTGTGGACCTGGCTGATTACCGCCTACCTGCTGGTGGCGGTGATGCCGGTATTGGCCGGCGCCGTAACCATGATTCTGACTGACCAGTTCTTCGGCACCACCTTCTTCAACGCCGCCGGCGGTGGCGATCCGGTGATGTTCCAGCACATCTTCTGGTTCTTCGGTCACCCCGAGGTGTACATCATGATTCTGCCGGCCTTCGGCATTATCTCGGAGATCATCCCGACCTTCTCGCGCAAGCCGCTGTTCGGCTACGAGGCCATGGTGTACGCGACCGCCAGTATCGCCTTCCTGTCGTTCATCGTATGGGCTCACCACATGTTCACGGTGGGCATGCCGATTGCCGGTCAGCTGTTCTTCATGTTCACGACCATGATGATTGCCGTACCCACCGGGGTGAAAGTGTTCAACTGGGTGTCCACCATGTGGCGTGGCGCCATGACCTTTGAAACACCCATGCTGTTCGCCGTGGCCTTCGTGTTCCTGTTCACCATTGGCGGCTTTTCCGGTCTGATGCTGGCCATTGCCCCGGCGGATTTCCAGTACCAGGACACCTACTTCGTGGTCGCGCATTTCCACTATGTACTGGTGCCCGGATCAGTGTTCGCGATCATGGCGGGTGTGTACTACTGGCTGCCGAAGTGGACCGGCCACATGTACAACGAAAAGCTGGGCAAGCTGCACTTCTGGCTGTCGGCCATTTTTGTGAATGTGCTGTTCTTCCCGCAGCACTTCCTTGGACTGGCCGGTATGCCGCGACGCATTCCTGACTATGCCACCCAGTTCGCCGACTTCAACATGGTCTCATCCATCGGCGGCTTTTGTTTCGGCCTGTCGCAGCTGTTGTTTATTTACGTGATTTACAGCTGCGTCAAGGGTGGCGCGAAGGCTACCGACAAGGTCTGGGACGAGCCACATGGACTGGAATGGACCCTGTCTTCGCCGCCGCCTTACCACAGCTTCACGACTGCACCTGAAGTCAAGTGAGCACCGCAGTGAGCGCAAGCAAAGACACTGGCAAGATCCGCCGCAACGCCATTATCCTGGCCTTGGTGGCGGTTGCCTTTTACGTCGTGTTCATCGCTTCCGTGGCGCTGCGCGGTTAGGCCCGAATGAACACCAGTCTCAAGCAGCAACATCGGACCCTGGGTCTCAAGCTGGGCGCGATGACCCTGGCCATGTTCGGCTTTGGCTTCGCCCTGGTGCCGCTGTATTCGGTGTTCTGCGAGATTACGGGTATTCGCAGCGAGGTAGTCGCCACCGATGCCGGGCAGGTGCATGAGGCGCCGGTGCTGAACCGCGAGATCAGCATCGAGTTCGTGGCCAACCGGGTGGCAGGCACGACCTGGCAGTTCGAACCCAGCGTGGCCAAGATGAAAGTGCATCCGGGCAAGCTTTATTCGACGACTTTTGTGGCACGCAACATGCTTGATCATGCGGTAACCGGACTGGCAACCCCCGACATCAAACCCGGGGCCGCCATCAAGTACTTTCGCAAGACCGAGTGTTTTTGTTTTTCACCGCAGGCTTTCGCTGCCAATGAAGAGCGCGAGATGACGGTGCGCTTTATCGTCGACCCTGAGTTGCCTGACTACATGGACACGGTAACCCTGTCCTACAATTTTTATTCGCAAGCCGAAGTGGCCTCGGCCGCTCGATAAACTTTACACCACACACGAAATACGGAAATAACGATGCTGGCAAAACAAGGTACCGCGTATTACGTCCCGCATGGCAGTCATTGGCCAATAGTCGGTTCGCTGGGACTCATAGCGCTGATGGTTGGCGCTTCCGCCTGGCTCAATGAGGCTGTCTTTGGCAAGTACCTCTTCCTGCTTGGGGCAGCCGTCATGGTGACCATGATGGCCGGCTGGTTTGGCAACGTCATCGCCGAGAGCGAGGGTGGAGCCTACAACCTGCAGGTGGACAAGTCCTTCCGCATGGGTATGAGCTGGTTTATTTTCTCGGAAGTCATGTTCTTCGCGGCGTTCTTCGGTGCGCTGTTCTATGCACGGAATTTGTCGGTGCCGTGGCTGGGCGGCGAAGGTAACAACTTTTTTACCAATATGTTGAACTGGTCCCAGTACCAGAGTACCTGGCCAACCAACGGCCCCGCCGATGTGGGTGGCGAATACGAAGTCATGGGTCCCTGGGGTCTGCCGGCCATCAATACCCTCATCCTGCTGACCTCTGGCGCCACGATTACCGTAGCCCACCATGCCATCAAAGAGGGTAACCGTAGTCTGCTCAAGATCTTCCTGTTCCTGACCTTCGCGCTGGGTTTCTTGTTCGTCGGTCTGCAGGCCTATGAGTATCACCACGCCTACCAGGAACTGAACCTCACCATGGGCAGTGGCATTTACGGCTCAACCTTTTTCATGCTGACCGGTTTCCATGGCATGCACGTGACCGTAGGCGCCATAATTCTCACGGTGATCTGGGTGCGCACCTTGAAGGGCCACTTTCTGCCGGAACATCATTTCGGTTTTGAAGCTGCAGCCTGGTACTGGCACTTTGTGGACGTTGTGTGGCTGGGCCTGTTTATCTTTGTATACTGGCTGTAAGCGCCAGTAGTCACGCCGCGGCGTGACTGGAAGGGCGCTGCCAGGCAGCGCCTTTTTTATTTTGCGCCCGGGGGCAGGACTCCGTGGGGCTCGATCCAGCCCATGGCCCAGGCCAGGAACAGCAACACGAACAGCAACAGGGAAAAACCGATACGCAGGGTCAGCGCCTTGACCAGGCGACGGCTGCCTCCCTGGTCCTTGTATAGAAATACCAGGCCCGAGCCGAGGCTCAGGACGATGGCGGCCAGCAGGGCCAGGATTACAATTTTGAACATGGTGCGATGCCTGTCGCATGGATAACCGGAAGGTGAGTATACCTTGGCTATAGGTCTCGGCAATCGGCGATTCAAACCCGGCATGTGGCCCACACTGGTCACGCTGGCGCTGGTGGCGCTGACCTGCAGCCTGGGCAACTGGCAACTTGATCGGGCCGAGGAAAAGGCGGCCCTGTACGCGAGTTTTGAAGCGGGGGATTCTGACCAGGGTGCGCTACCGATAAACCAGCTTGAAGCTGACAGCCGACCGTTTACCCCGGTTACCGCTTACGGTCGCTTGGACAGCCGGCACCAGCTGTTGTTGGACGCCATGATGCATGGCGGGCGCACCGGCTACCAGGTGCTGACCCCTTTGCTACGCGACGGCGAACCCGCGGTGCTGATAAACCGGGGCTGGATCGAGGCGGAATCCGACCGGGGGAGTCTGCCCAGGCTGGAGGTCGGGGAAATGGAGCGCCGTGTGACCGGGTTGGCCGGCCATCTGCCCGAGCCGGCCATGCGTCTTGGCAGGGCTGACCCAGCAGCATCGGATTGGCCGCGGGTCACCCTGTACCCGACACGCGAGCAGGTCGAGGAGATGCTGGGTTATTCGGTGCTGGATACACTGGTGTACCTGGATGCCGACGAACCCGATGGTTTCTTGCGCGACTGGCGACCGCAGCTGCTGTCGCCGGAGAAGCACCTGGGCTACGCCATGCAGTGGTTCGCCATGGCCCTGGCCCTGGTAGTAATTTACGTGGTGGTGAATCTGCGCCGCCCCGAGGAAGGAAAACATGACTAAAAGACAACCAAGCTCCAGGGCCAAGCTTCTGCTCCTGGCACTGCTGTTCTTCGGACCGGTGGGTGTCGCCATGTGGGGCTATTACATGTCTGGCGGCTGGCGGCCGGCAGGACAGACCGAACACGGAGATCTGGTCTATCCCGCCAGCCCCCTGCCCGAATTCCGTTTTCCCGCGCCCGAGGGCGGCGAACTCACGCTGAAAAATATGCAGGGTATGTGGACGCTGCTCTACATCGACGGCTGGGACTGTGACACCGGTTGTGTGGATGCGCTGTATAACACGCGCCAGATTCGTACAGCCCTGGGTAAGGATATGGACCGGGTCCAGCGTGTATTCCTGGTCAACGGTCCCTGTTGCGAACTGCGTGACCTGGGCCAGGAACATCCCGATTTGAACGTGGCCTGGCTGGATGGTGCCGACAGGCCGGTCTTTATCAAGGTACTGCCCGGATACGAGGACGCCGATCCCCTGATTTCGGGCAGGATCTACCTGGTCGACCCCCTGGGCAACCTGATGATGAGTTACGGGTCCCGCAGCGAAGCCAAGGGCATTCTCAGCGATCTGAAAAAACTGCTCAAACTGTCCCATATCGGCTAGCACCACGGCAACTTGCCAGCGGCAGTGGCTAACACCCACAATGCCAGGGAGGCTGTCGCGTGTCGGTCTAACGCAAGATGTGTGTCTGACCAACAGGCGCAAGCTGAATCATTCGAGTCTATATATGCCAGCCAAGTCCAACCGTGTTCGGGATTACTACGAACTGACCAAGCCCAAGGTGGTGGCCTTGATTGTATTCACGGCCGTGGTAGGCATGTTCCTGGCCACTCCGGGAATGGTCCCGCTGGATACGCTGGTCTTCGGTACCCTGGGGATAGGTTTTGCCGCTGCCTCGGCGGCAGCCATCAATCAACTGCTGGAATATCACCTGGACGCCCGCATGGGCCGCACCAAGCGCCGCCCACTGCCCACCGGCAAAGTGTCTTTGCGCGAGGCCGTGGTGCTGGCCTTTGTCCTGGGCCTGGCCTCGGTCCTGTTGCTGTGGCTGACTGTGAACCCGCTCACCGCGGTGCTGACCTTCGCCTCGCTGATAGGCTATGCGTTCATTTACACGCTGTGGCTCAAGCACGCCTCACCGCAAAACATTGTGATCGGCGGTGTCTCCGGCGCCGCCCCGCCGCTGCTGGGCTGGACCGCGGTAACCAACTCGGTGGACCCGCATGCCCTGTTGCTGGTGCTGATCGTGTTTGTCTGGACACCGCCTCACTTCTGGGCGCTGGCCATCGCGCGCAGGGATGATTACGCCCGAGTGGGTATTCCCATGTTGCCGGTGACTCATGGCACCAAATTCACGCGCCTGCATATCCTCCTCTACACCATCCTGTTGTTACTGGTGTCCTTACTGCCCTACCTGACCGGTATGTGCGGTGTGATTTACCTGGTCGGCGCACTGGCACTGGGATTTGGCTTCCTGTACTTCGCCATAGCCTTGAAGGTCAGCGACAGACCCGATCTGCCCATGAAGACCTTTGCCTACTCGACCACCTATCTGATGGGGCTGTTTGCGGTCTTGCTGGTAGACCACTACTTCTTAATAAAATTCTAGGGAGCCTCGGCAGGAGCCGGCCCAATCTGGCATCCTTGACCACCCGACCACCAGGATAGAATGCTCACCCTCTTATGGATGTAACCCCGATCATTGAAGGCCTTAACGAGGCCCAACGCGAAGCTGTCACTGCACCTGCCGATTCCCTGTTGGTCCTGGCCGGGGCCGGCAGCGGTAAAACCCGGGTGCTGGTGCATCGCATCGCATGGCTGGTGCAGGTGGAAAACGTGTCTCCTCACGGGATCCTGGCGGTGACCTTCACCAACAAGGCCGCCAAGGAAATGCGCTCGCGTATCGAGAGCCTGCTTGAAACCCCTTC
>JAPHSC010000227.1 GCA_026193125.1 Gammaproteobacteria bacterium | reverse complement strand
GCCAAGAAGGTTCCGGCCAAGAAGGTTCCGGCCAAGAAGGATTCAGCCAAGAAAAAAGGTGGTAAGAAACGTTAGGGTTGCGCAGTCAGCACGTCTTTATAGACGCGCAAGCAAATGCTTTAGCTGAAGGGGCTCTCCACCCCTTTCAGAATGGGCAATGATCGCCAGCAGTAATTCCGCTGTTGCCAGGGCGTCGCTCAAGGCATTGTGCGCCCGTACGGGGGCGAGGCCGTAGCGTTCGCGCACCGCGCCAAGTCGCAGCATTCCGGGCTTGATTGGCTGGTCACGCCGATCCAGCCGGGTCTTCTCCAGGGCCATGGTGTCGATTATCGGCACCACCAGCTTTTGACCACAGGCCTGGGTGCAGGCGTGATTCAGAAAAGCCTGGTCGAGTGGAGCATGATGTAGCACCAGCACCCTGCCACGAAGCTGATCCAGCAATTCAGCCAAAGCAGACTCCATGGCCACGCCCTGGGCTACGTGGCTGTCAAAGATACCGTGGATGGTGGCGCTTTGATTCATCGGAGTGCCGGACCGAACGACGATGTGCCGGGCCTGTTCCAGCTGTATTCGACCTCCGGAGATGAGTACCCAGCCGAAACTGACAATGCGATGTTGACGGGCATCCAGTCCGGTTGTCTCCAGGTCCACCGCCAGCAGTTCCGCATCCCGCCAGAAATCCTGGCGGTCAGGTGCCTCTGCCAGCAGGAACTCGCGCATGGGTTCCCAGCTTGCTTTGGCCAGGAGCCGCTTCCTGGCCACTCTGTTAATAAACGATCGGAGCAAAGATCTACTCCTTAGCTCAACCCAAACCGGTTTAACAGAGCAGCCTGGGCGGTGCGTACAACATTGAAGGCGGCCTTCAGGTGTTGTCGCTGCAAGGGGGACAGGAAGTTGGGCGGCACATAGTTGCTGGGTGGCAGGCCATTCTTCATTTCCTCCCACTGGTGGTTCATGCGAACGTAGTCTATCAACTCCAGTGCGTCCTCCAGACTGCGTCCGGTGCCCTCGGTAATCTGACCGGTTTGCACGGCGGATCGAAGTCTTCGTCTGCTATTGACCCGGACCTCACCGCCGGCAAGGGAATATATTCGGGCCAATTCCACTATCGGTATAACACCCCTGTGCTTCAGATCCAGGGAGTCGCCGTGGCCGCCCCCCTTTTCCAGTACAAACTGGCGGAAAAAGCCAAGGGGAGGCTGAAATGCCATGGCATTCTTGGCCATCATTGCCAGGAAGAAATGGTTCTTGCGCGCCAACTCGGCAATATGCGACTTGAGCTCCTTTACCAGTGTTACATCACCTTCAACGATCCTGAGGTCAAAAAATATATTGGCGTACATAAGTGCCTTGGGCTCAGGTTCCGCTATCCAGCGTCTGAAGTAGCCTTTCCACACTTTCAGGGGTTGCCGCCACCGAGTATTGGAGGCCATCACATCGCCGGGGCAGTACACGTAGCCGCAGGCATCCAGTCCGTCGCAAACATATTTGCCGAGTTGCTCAAAATAGGCATCGTGCTCGGGCAGGAAGGAGTCATCCAAGAGCAGGGCGTTGTCCTGGTCGGATTTGGCTGACTGCTCCTGTCGTCCCTGGGATCCCAGGGCCAGCCAGGCGAATTTTACCGGCGGCGGGCCGAGTTTGAGAATTGCCAGTTGTATTAGTCGCTTGGTGATGGCGTCGGTCACCGTGGTAACGACCTTGCCGATCTGATCCGCCGTGGCATCGGCGCCAATCATTCTTTGAATCAGTTCGGGTAGACGCTTGCTTAGCCTGGCGATGCTTTCGGGATCCACTTGTTTGAGGATATCGCCGGCCATGTAGATAGGGTGTTCCGCCTCAATGCGCAGCAGATCGGCAAGGGTAAGCATGCCAATAGGGGTATTCTCCCTGAGCACCGGCAGATGGTGGATATTTCTTTGCATCATGATAAGGAGCGCTTCGGCCACGTTGGAGTCGTGATTGGCGACAACCGGGTCATGCGTCATGACGTCGCGCACGGGCGTGTCGTAGGGCAGACGGACCGCGACCACTCGTCGCCTGAGATCCTTGTCGGTCAGGATGCCGGCGACAGCGCCGCTTTCGCTCAGCAGAATGGAAGATACGCCTTTTTCGGTCATGATTGCGGCAACTTCCGCGACTGACGAGGAGCTGTCCATTTGCACCAGTTCACGGCGGGCCAGGTCGCCAAGGCGCGTGGCAGCCAGCTCGCTCCGGCCCTGATCCCGAATTGCCATATTCAGTCTTTCCGCAAATGCCTCGGTGAAAAAGTGATCCAGTGTTGGCGCGATGCGCCGCAAGTGTCCAAACGAATCGGCCGGAAGGTGGAAGATCAGCGCGTCCTCGGCTGCTACGGCGCGATACCTGACCGGCTTGCCACTGAGCAGGGAGATATAGCCGAAGGATTCACCCTCACTCAAGCGGGCCACCAGGTTGTCATCACTGTCGTGAAGTTCCACCGCACCACTACGTACGATATGCAACAGGTGATTCTCCTGGCCGATATTCAGGATTTGAGCGCCTTTGGGAAAATACTCGGCCTGCAGCCCGCGCAGCCCTTCCTTGAGTTGCTCACGTTGCAATTGATCAAAAGGCGAGTGCGCCAGGAAGAAGTCGAGAATTTCTGTTAGTTCTATCATTGCGGTTTCTTACAAGGGAGGTCTGGAAAGAAACGGGGGACATCCCGTTAAGGATGCCCCCCGCTGTGTGACACCGTCAGGGTGTGTTTAGTGAGCGGATGCTTGGCCAGAGCCACGCGGAACACGAATGTCTTCCACCAGGTGCTGGATGTGCTCGGGAGGCGGTGCAGTATTGTGCGATACCGCGTAAGCCACCACGAAATTGAGTATCGCACCCACCGCGCCAAAGGCTTCCGGGGAAATACCCATGATCCAGTTGTCGGCAGTATTAGCCGCCATCTCGGTGCCAGGAATGAAGAACCATCCCTTGAACCAGAAGATGTACAACAGGGTCGATCCCAGGCCGGTCAACATACCGGCCACGGCACCGCTGCTGTTGGCGCGCTTGTCGAAGATGCCCATCATCAGGGCAGGGAAGATCGACGATGCCGCCAGACCGAAGGCCAATGCCACCACCTGTGCCGCGAAGCCGGGCGGATTCAGACCCAGATATCCCGCCACGACGATCGCGCCGGCCATGGCGATACGCCCCGCCATCAACTCGTTCTTCTCGGAAATATCCTTCATGAACACGCCCTTGAGCAAGTCATGAGAAATTGCCGAGGAGATGGCAAGCAACAGACCAGCCGCTGTGGACAACGCTGCTGCGATACCGCCTGCGGCCACCAGGGCGACCACCCAGTTAGGCAGACCCGCGATTTCCGGGTTGGCCAGCACCATGATGT
>JAPHSC010000376.1 GCA_026193125.1 Gammaproteobacteria bacterium | reverse complement strand
CCATCAGGCTGTTGCCTTCAGGGCCCTGGTCAGCGTATCCACGATACGCTCGATGTGCTCATCTTCTATGATCAGCGGCGGCGACAGCGCGATGGTGTCACCGGTGGTTCGAATCAACAGGCCGTCGTCGTAACAGCGTGCGAACACGTCCATGGCCCGCTTGGTAGGCTGTCCAGCGATGGGTTCAAGCTCGATTGCACCGATCAGTCCCAGGTTGCGCAGGTCAATGACATTGGGCAGACCCTTGAGGCTGTGTATCGCATCACCCCAGCGCTGTTCCATTTCCAGGGCGCGCGCGAACAGGCCTTCTTTCTTGTACAGGTCCAGGGTGGCCAATCCGGCGGCCGCTGCCAGGGGATGACCCGAGTAGGTGTAGCCATGGAAGAACTCGATCATGTTCTCGGGGCCGGTCATGAAGGTGTCGTAAATATGCTTGCTGGCCAGCACGCCGCCCATGGGCACGACACCGCTGGTCAGACCCTTCGCCATGGTAATAAGGTCAGGAGTGACACCAAAACGCTCGGAGGCAAAAGCCTTGCCGGTGCGACCAAAACCTGTGATTACCTCGTCAAAGATCAGCAGGATGCCGTGTTTGTCACATATATCGCGCAGGCGTTGCAGGTAACCCTTGGGCGGCATGAGCACGCCGGTGGAGCCCGCTATGGGCTCTACAATTACAGCGGCGATAGTGGAGGCATCATGCAGGGCGACAATACGTTCCAGCTCATCAGCCAGGTGTGCGCCCCACGCGGGAAGGCCCTGGCTGAAGGCATTGTGATCCAGGTTATGGGTATGCGGCAGGTGATCCACACCGGCCAGCAAAGTGCCAAACATCTTGCGGTTGGCGACGATGCCGCCCACAGAGATGCCGCCAAATCCCACACCGTGATAGCCACGCTCACGCCCGATCAGGCGCGTACGTGATCCCTCACCACGGATACGATGGTAGGCCAGGGCCATTTTCAGCGCGGTGTCTACCGCCTCTGAACCGGAGTTTACAAAAAAGGCGTAATCCAGGCCCTCGGGCGCGATGTCAGTGACACGCTCGGCCAGTTCGAACACCTTGGAATGACCCAGGTTAAAGGCCGTGGCGTAATCCAGCGTAGCCACCTGCTTCTGCACGGCCTCCACAATTTGTGGATGACAATGACCGGCGTTGCAGCACCACAGCCCTGCGATACCATCCAGGATTTCGCGATTGTCAGCGGTGTAATAGAACATACCCTGGGCACGTTCGATCAGGCGCGGATTGGCCTTGAAGGAACGGTTGCTGGTGAAAGGCATCCAGAAGGAATTCAGGTTCAGATCGCCGGAAACACTCATGACATGTCGTCCTCAAAAATCGTAGCTAACTGGCTATTACAGGAAGGCCTATAGGCTAAACGATCTAAAGAATTTAACAATATTTAAATGGAAATTTTTAACTCATTGATTTATTAAGATAACTGTCATTTAATGTTTCGACATATTTAACAGGTTAAACATCCATGCAAGATCTTGCGCAACGACTCAGGCAATTACGCAGGCGGCACGGACTGTCCCAGCGTGAACTGGCCAAGCGCAGCGGGGTCAGCAACGCGATGATCTCGCTTATCGAAAACGGGCGCAGCAACCCGTCCATGGGCCTCATGCGGCGGATCCTCGAGGGCATTCCGGTGTCCATGAGCGAGTTCTTCAGCGAGACCCCCATTGAGGAGCGCAAGGTCTTTTTCCATCACCACGAACTCACCCAGATTGGCAGCGGCGCCATCTCTTTCCTGCAGGTCGGTTCAGATCTAGCCACACGCCGGCTGCAGTTGCTTTACGAGCGTTATGCTCCGGGCGCGGACACCGGCAGCTCAATGCTCAGCCATGACGCCGAGGAAGGCGGCCTGATATTGAGTGGGAACCTGGAAGTGACGGTCGGGGAATCCACCCGGGTGCTGGGGCCGGGCGAGGCCTTCCTGTTTGACAGCCAGACGCCCCATCGCTTCCGTAACACCGGTAGTAAGGAATGCGTTCTGGTAACCGCCTGTACACCCCCGTCTTTCTGACCGGGCGCCAGGCAAAGGGCCAGTGATCCCTAAGTAGTTTCCGAGGGTCGGTACGCACAAAAGACGGGTGCGCAGGCCAGCCCAGTGCCGCTAGTCTGAATGGCGCAACTCCAGATGCGGAGTTGGCATTGAGAAACGTGAGAACAGGCGGGAAGCCTAAACTATGCAAGCTTGATCGACGAGGGGCCAGGAAATACCTGGTCTCCCCGCGATGCTGCGGTCAGGCAAATGGGCGGAGAACCAGTGCAACGAACCCACATCTATCACCTGTTTTCCCAACTGGCCAGGCCACCCATGGAAAGCGCGGGCAAACTCCCTTGCGGGTGGGAGCGGGAGAGTCTTCTTGGTCTTAAGCAATGCGAGGAAAAGCTGGGCTTCGATCTACAGGAACTCGAGGAATTGCTCACCCTGTACTGCACTACCGACTTGCAGGACATGGAGCGGCACTACCGTGAACTGTTTGGTGAGGAAGAGCAGGCACTGCACATCCCGATACGGGAAGAAATAGACGAAGCCATTCCTGCAGGCGCCGGGGACGAGATTCAGCGCATCTACGAATACTTTGGCTATCGCCCGATCGAGTACCTTGGCCGCAGCGCTGACCACCTGTCGGTAGAATTGGGATTTATGAAGGTGCTCGCCCTGCGCGAGGCACTTTCTGATGCTGGGTCTGGAATCTCCTATGCACTGACCCAGCGGGATTTTCTTGAGCGACATATGTTGCGCTGGCTTCCCTCTGCCGCCGAGCGAGTCGAGAAATCCGCACATGACGATTTCTATCCCAGGCTGTTTCGGCAACTGGTTACCTTCCTGACCAACGATGCCAAATGGCGAAGGCAGTCGCTGACCCAGCAAGAAACTAACTGAGACCAACGCGCAGGCTCATAAAAGGCCGGTATCCACCGCACACGACTGACGCTACACTCGCGCCTTGAAGTGCACACAATGGAGATACGCGTGTCCAAGATTCCCGCAGCCTTTTCCCGTTTCCTGCTCGCGCCAGGCGCAGCGCTGCTGCTGGCCGGATGCAGCGATCCGGTTTCCATGCACAATTACAATCGTATCGAGACGGAGATGAGCGAGGCCCAGGTGTATGCAATCCTGGGAGAACCTGATAGCGCAGAGAGCATTGAACTGGGCGGTTTTTCGGGCACCCTCGCAACCTGGGAAGGCAAGAAAACCGTGATCACCATCCAGATATTTAACGACGAAGTGTTTGGCAAACAGTATTCGAGCAAGCTCGAATCCAGACCCCGCGACTAATCCTGACCGGCACCGCCCCAGCGACGTACCAAACCGGACTCCAGGCCCAACAAATCCAGCAAGCGCCCGACCGTGTGATCCACGATGTCCTGCACACTCTCGGGCTTGTTGTAGAAGGCTGGCATGGGCGGGGCAATAATCGCCCCCAGCTGTGCCGCTTCGTAGAGCAGCTTGCAATGCCCGAGGTGCAGCGGTGTCTCACGCGGAACCAGGATCAACGGACGCCGGTCCTTGAGCGTCACATCAGCCGCCCGGGTAAGCAGGGTGTCGGAGTAGGAATTGACAATGCCGGACAAACTCTTCATCGAGCAAGGCGCAACCACCATGGCATCGCAGCGGAAGGAACCGCTGGAAATGCTTGCCGCCAGGTTCCGGTCATCGTGCACATGCCGAGCCAGGGCCTCCACATCCGACACTTTAAATTCCGTTTCAAGCCTGATATTCAGCTTGCCAGTGGCGCTCAGAACCAGGTGGGTTTCCACACCCTCGGAATCTCGCAATGCCTGCAGCAGCCGTATGCCATAAATCACGCCACTGGCGCCGGATATTCCTACTATGACCTTCATCGCTGTGACAGTTCCGGATATTGACAGGGGTAACAGTGTAGCAGTACCGGTGACGGCGGTAACCGACAGGTTTCAAGCCATGCCCTGCCATGCCACGCAGTTACAATCTCGTAACCGAACTTGGAGCCCTAGGGCCACAGCCAGCCAAATACGCCGCCTGTGAGCAAGCCGTAAATGAGCCCGTCGAGGATATCCTTGAAGGTGCGGCTCCAGCTATGACCAAACCAAATGGATCCCGGTACCACGGCGCCGGCATAGGCCAGTACCGCCACGGTACCGGCGAGCCTGAACACGGCAAGGTATTGCGCCCCGGCCCGCAGGCTAAAGCTGCACACGTAGGCCACCAGGAACGAGATCACCAGGCAATAGACCAGCCACAAGCCAAGTTGCTTGCCCATCTGCGGCTGACCGGGCGGAAACGCCAGCAACATGCCGTTGGGGCCCTCCCCAACTTTCTGAAGCCATAGTGGTGCTTTGCGCTCCTCGTTGGAGGCAGCGTAGGGAAAGCGGTATTCTCCTGGCGCGATGCCTTTTAGTGCAGCCCTGGCCGCCTCCTCGTCCGGCAATCGGGACCAGTCTGAATTGTGGTACTGCAACAGCATCCAGACCAGGCTACTGGCAATAAATACAAGCACACCCGATAAGAGTATGGGCAGCCACAGAGACGCAATTTCAATCTGCATGAAAATCTCCTGCAAACTATGACCCTGTGGGAAAGACTCCATCAGTCGCCAGGCGAAATCAACCACCTGAACGCGGCAGCGGGGGCGTCCGCTGCTGCCCGAATCTCCCTCAATGGCCTATTCGAATTGTTTGAGTTTATCGACGCTCATCACATTTAGCTGCCGCCCATCCACCTGCAGGACGCCCTCGTCAACCAGGCGACGCAACAGGCGGGAGAGTGTCTCTGGCTTGATGGACAGCCGCGCAGCGATGACCTGACGGGACAGGTCCAACTCGATCAGACCCTTGTCCGGATTCGTCAACTCCAGGCGATCAACCAGGAACCGCACCAGTCGATGGGTTGCATTGGTGATGCTTAAGTTCTCGATTTCCTGCAGTTGCCAGTGCAGTCGGCGACAAACGTCTCCGAGCAGGGCCAGACACGCGCCGGCGTTATCGGTCAGGACGGCCAGGTACTTCTGGTTTTCTATTTTCACAAGCAGTGAATTTTCCATGCCAAAGGCACAGACAGGAAACAAACTCTGGTGCTGGAACATGATGGCTTCGGCGAAGGTGTTGCCCGAACTTATCACGTCAATAATTTTTTTGTCGCCCAGGGACGAAACCAGTGACAGTTCAATCCGGCCTTCGAGCACAAGGAAGAAATGCCGCGCCGGTTCACCGCGATTGAACAGCATCTCCCCTGCCCTCACGGTCACCAGGCTGGCACTATCAATAATCCCGTCCAGTTCTTGCTGCGGCAGGCCTGCAAAAAGATAATTTCTGCGCAATAGCGCAGCTTCGTGTGACTTGGTGTCCATGGGCGGTACTCTGCAGCAAAAAGGGGTGCTTTCGCACCCTTTTTTTACAGTTCTATGGTTGCAGGCCTAGATGACCTTGGAGAATCGGGGCTGTTCCTTGGCATGCTGCAAGTAATAATCAAACACCATGGCAATCGGGCGCAACAACAGGCGACCGCGATCAGTCACCCGGAGATTGTCGGACTCCAGTTCGATCAAACCGTCTTTATCCAGAACCTGCAACCGGGGGATCTCGGCGGCGAAGTAGGTATCGAAGTCGATATTGAAGCGTTCCGAGATCGCCTTGAAATCCAGCTTGCCGTGGCACATGACTTCCTGGATCACCTTCGCCCGCAATCGATCATCATCGGACATGGTGTAGCCACGCTCGATGGGTAACTGCCCTCGGTCCAGCATAGCGGTATACACGCCAAGGTCTTTCACATTTTGGCTGAAGCTGTCGCCCACGTGCCCAATGGCGCTCATTCCCAGTCCGATCAGATCGCAACGGGCATGGGTGGAGTAACCCTGGAAATTGCGTTGCAATTCGCCGCGCTGCTGGGCCAGGACCAGTTCATCGCTGGCCAGGGCAAAATGATCCATG
>JAPHSC010000044.1 GCA_026193125.1 Gammaproteobacteria bacterium | reverse complement strand
GGTAAATTCACTTCCAGTCTCTGCCCCTGGCCAGAGGTAACCTTTACCGTTCTGGTAACGGTCTGGTAGCCGGTCTTGCCCAGACGCAGGCTGTAGCTCTTGCCGGGTGCCAGCGCGAGGTCCAGGGGAGTCTGTCCGCGGTATCGACCTTCCACGCTGACCCTGGCCCCTGGCGGGTTGCTCCTCAACTGGACCAGGCCGTCGGCTTTGGTAAGTTTGACGGTATCCAGGGTGAGGGGTTGATTGGCAATTACGTCCAGTTGGGCAGTCCAACTATTGTGCCCGGCCAGGCTAAGCTGGATTTCATGGGCGCCGGCCATGACCTGCACGCTGGCCGGTGTGGTGGCGACCACTTCGCCGTCCACCAGTATCTCAGCCCCACTGGGTTCGGAATCCAGGCTGACATCGGCCCAGTCCGGGAGCAGGGTCAGATCAATCGTCTGGGCTTCCTGCATACCGTGAATTTCAAGCTCCTGCTGGACAGGCTGAAAACGGGGTAGCTCTATGCGCAAGGTATGCATACCCGCAGCCACCTGCATTGGTGCCAGGGGTGTCACGCCGAGGTTGATGCCGTCCAGAAATACACTTGCGCCATCCGCAGGCAGGCTGTTGACGCTGAGCAGGCCCGGCAGTTTTTCGAGCACCAGCGTGAATTGCTGGTTCTGCTCCTCGCTGACTTGAACGACCTGAGTCAAATCATGGTAGCCCTGCTTTTTTAGCAGCACCGTGTAGTCGCCCGGCCGCATTAAGAACCGACCACCCAATTCAAGACTGAATCCGCCAGATTCAATCCGAATGCTGTCAGCCTGGGGTTGGGCGAGGATTTCTACTGAGCTAGCGGTAAGCAGAAACCAGGTCGCGAAAAACAAGACGAGGAACAACGCGGTCACTGCCAGCACGACGGGACTCAGTCGGCTCAGTATGCCCTTTGCCTTTGCGTGCCCGGGATGAAACGCCAGCGGCTTGATCAGTTCGTGGGTAGGCTGATCGCGCAGATCCAGACGCAGGCCACCAGCGTCGGCCTCGACCCCGATTCGTCCCACGCCGGCCTCAATTTGATCGCCATCTGCCAGGATGGTGGCGCGCGCCAGCGGTTCGCCATTCAGACGTACCTCGCCAAAATCGGAACCTGGCTCGGCCACCAGTTTCTCCTCCCGCCACTGCAGACTCAGCAGTACATGCACGGTTTCATCGGGAGGGACCAGTTGCAGGCCACCCGCGGGGGAGGCCGCCAGCGCCAGCGGAAAATCCCCAGGCGTGAGCTCGCGGGCTCCAGATATGTCAATTACGCGAATACCCGTGATCAAATCCTTTCCTCGCAGCTGACCAGGATGTGCAGTTGCTCGTCACCGGCGGCCACCACAAAGGTGCGCCGCACGTCACGGTAGCCATCACGGCTGCCGGTAATGACATATGTGCCCGGGCGCAGCGCGAGTTGTCTTTCGTTAAAGGTTCCCAGGGGACCGACCTTGCCAAGGGTAACCTGGGTTTGGCTATCGGACTGTACCAACACGCTAACCGTCTGCCGGGATTGCTCAAGCACTCTCTCCAGTTCCGTGATTTGCTGGGCCAGGATGCGGGTGCGGGGCTCAACGCTGGCGGCGATTCCCAGAATCTGCCTGGCCGCCTGGTAGACCGTATCGGCCTGCAAGCGTTCCGGTTGCTGAATATAGCTTCGCAGCCGTTTATCCAGTTCCGCGCGCTCGCTCGCCCGTCGCAGTCCTTCCCGGGCAAAGACCAGGCTGCTATCCAGGCTCAATGCGCGGGTATACAACTCCGCCGCCTGTTCCCAGCTTTCAGAGGCCTCCAAAACCGCGGTCCGTTCTTGCAGATCGGTGATACTTTCCAGCCTGCGCAGGCTCTCTGCCTGGGCCAGGCCCTCTTTGACTTCACTGCTGTCGGGTCGCAATTTCGCAGCCTTGCCAAAAGCCAGCACCGCGTCGTCAATGCGGCCTGCATCAATGTCGGCATATGCGCGAGACATCAGCGTATCGAATTGGCGTTCTCGTAGCAGCGTATCCAGGCGCTTGCGCGAGGCCGCCACCGCCAGGTCCTCCGGGTCAAGCTTGCTGGCCCGCACCAGCTCATCCCTGGCAGACTCAAGATCGCCGTTATCTTCGTATTGCGAGGCCCGCAGCGTCATCTGTGCTACTTCATCGGAATGTTGCGCGCGCGCCAGACCCTTGCCGGCAACCGGGTTACCCGGCGCCAGCACCAGCGCAAGTTCAAACGCCTCGCGTGCGCCGGCGGCATCATAGGCCTGCAGCGCCTGCTGCCCCCTGGACAATGCGTCAAGCAGGACGGTATCAGTCTCCTGCTCCAGTGCGCGCAACAGTTCCAGACCCTTTTCATAGCTCTCCGTTGCCGCCTGGAAATCGCGTTGACTGAATTGCCCGTCACCTTCCTGAGCCAGGAGCACTGCCTGCTCAAAGCGCTCGGCGCCCCAGCGTTCGACTCCCGCGTCCTCCAGTTCCAGTTGCAGGCGTACAAACTGTTCGATAACGGCTTCTGCAGCCTCTTTCTGGCGCAAAATCTGGGCGGTTTGCCAGGGCGCAAGTTCAGCTGTCTCTTGCACCCCCGGCGAGGGCGCCGGGATATTTGGGACAGACGAGGAGACCTGGTTCCCGGAGGTCGTGCCGGTCGAGCCGGCATCGCCGGTGGGCACGGCATCGGGTAACAACAGAAACACGAAGGCGGCGAGGGCGGTCAGCAGGGCGAGCCCGGTCCACATGACCCTTGCCCGCACGTGAACTCCGCGCGTGCTCGCGCCCTGATCGGGCGAGGGCGCACGATACTTGACCCTGTCAACAGCCTCGTGCTCGTCTGTCCCGGCGTGCGCATCCTCGTGCGCGTCCGCGCTCGGGCGGGATCGAAACGCCGTGGGCTTTATCGGCGTGTCATCCCCGTGGATTTCGGTGTCACTCATTCAGCTCGCCAGTCTTGATGCCGGCCCTCGATGTATGTCTTTGAACGATGGATTCAAGCAAAGGTATGCCCCGCGATCCGCTGGCCGGGAATTCATTCCACGGTGCAGTGTAGCCGAAGGACCTCATGCCCTGTAGCCCCGGAATGTCTTGATAACCGCGGTCGCCGGGTTCGCTGAGGACAACCGGCACGCGTCAACGGTCGCGGTCCTAACCGCCGTCGCCATCTGTGGCGGGCAGCGTATAATCCGACTCTGCCTGGTAGATCTCTTTTAGAATCGCGCGCCATTCCTCGTACTGGGCTTCGGCTGAACCTGTCAATTCAACCGAGGTTCCCTCTATCTCGACTACCATGGGTCTCACTTCAGCTTCCAGGGAGCCTGAGAGCTCCTTCAGTGCGTCCTCATGGATCTTGGTTTCGGCTGACCGATCCATGCCGCTCTTGAAGGCAGCGATGCCCCCGAGAACTGCCGCGGTGCTGGCGACGCTGCCAGCCGAGGAATTGGTATTCTGGGACATCACCAGGCCGCCGATAATGGCCGCTGCTCCCAGTAACTTGCGGCGCATTGCCGAGTCAGCGACTTCCCGCTGCGCTATGGTTTCCTCGTAGCTGTATTTACGCCAGTTTTCGTACGGTCCATCCATGTTCGCGTGGAAATTGCCATAGTGCTCATCAAGAACATCAAACAACATGTACTCGCGATCACGAATCAGGTACATGCGCTGCATCATGGGTTCGTCCACTGCAGGCAGCCGATTGACCTGGAAGTTCCCCTTCTTGTCCTGGCTCAGGTAGGTATCAAATGCATCCGGCGCAAACTCGGTGGCGAATTTAAGGCTGGCAACACTGCGGATGGTGGCGATGTCCTTGTCGTTCAGCTTTTCACGGGCCGCTACCATGTCATTGGCGATCTGGTTGTAAATGTTCTGGAAAGGATCCTGCTCCAGGTGAAATTCGTCGTTGTAGGAATACTTGCTGGCAGCGCCGGAATATTCCTTATCCAGCCATTGCCGGCCGGTGGCATCCACAACGGTCACGCGTATGGCAAGTATCTCGCCATCTGACGCCAGCAGGGTGCCATTCACGGACACATCCACAGCATTTGAATTCGTCGGGACTACCCACACGGAACCCCATTGACTGGTGTCCTGCAAGGTCCCTTTCAGGGTGTAAGGAATGTAGCGGGATTCAGCCTTGCGCACGACAGGATAGACACGAAGTTTTTCCCAGCTGGACTCGTCTTCCGGGATGCCCGGATCAAATATCCCAATACCCACATCCAGTAAAAGAGATTCGGGAATCGCTTCTTCCGCCTGTATAGCCAGGGTGTCGTTAACCACGCGCACTTTTTCTGACACGCAGGCGCTAAGCAGGCTGCATGCCAGCAAGGCACACAAAGCCGCCCGCGTCTTTCCGCCGATCATATTTATAGCTTGATAGTCCACCTAGTTACCCGATCCTGTTTTGTAACGCCGGTATTCATCCCACAATTTTTCCCGCAGTGCCGGGTCGGTCTCCGCCTCGGCCGCTTCACGCAATTGCCGTGCGACCACGTCATCGTCGTCACCGCTGGGTATGTCTTCCGGTGTCACTCCGCTGCGATTTCCAGGTGCGCCGGCCACCGTGCTCCTGCGGCCACTGGCAGCGGATTCGCCGGATGCTTCATCCGCGCTTTCGGCATTGCCGTCTGCGCCGCTTGTCCCGCCTGCGGCACCGGCTTCATCCAGCCCCGGTATTCGGGCGCTGCCGCCGGCACTGCCCTGGCTGCCTTCCGGGCGTCCAGCCTGCGCCCGTTTTTGCTCTTCCAGCATGACGCTATCAAACACTATCATGGATCCACCGAGTTTCCTGTCCAGTTCGGCTGAGCGTTCCTCGGCAGTCTGCCCGCTTGGCAGTCCGCCAGGGGGTAGTCCGCCGCCTGCGCCGCCCACCGCTCCCGCTGTTGCGACCTGGGTGCCCTGTTGGCCGGCGTTACCCGGGTTGCCGGCTGGAAATCCGGAGGCTGTTGCCCCGGCGCTCGAGGTGCCGTCCTGACCTGGCTCGCCACCAGTCTGCTCACCGGTATTTGCCGCTGCAGCACCGGTGCTCTCCCAGGCTGCCTCGTCCGGCGCCGGGGAAGCATCAGTTTGCGCAGAACCCGAGCTTTCGGCCCAGGCATCCTCCGCCTGGGTTTCTGGGGGCTGGCCCTGCTCACCGGGCCAGGCATCCGCAGCGCCCGCATCCGCTGACTGGGCCTGCTCACCAGCGCCGTCCCCGGCCTGGCTATCCTGCTCTCCAGCACTTTCGGAGGCCTG
>JAPHSC010000061.1 GCA_026193125.1 Gammaproteobacteria bacterium | reverse complement strand
TGTCTGCCTGCCGCCGATATGTTCCAGCAACTGGCGATAACCTACGGCCCGCATCGAAGGCAGGTCATTACGGAAACCCGGGCGGGCGGCCAGGCCGCGCACTTCCTCCACAAAACCCTGTTCCAGCATCTGGGCAAACCGTTGGGCGATGCGCTTGTGCAATAACTTCCGATCATCCAGCCAAAGACCAAATTTACTCACCTGGTAGGGGAGGACCTGGCTCTTGGCGCGCGCCTGCAGATCACTCAGGCAGTGACCGCTTAAGTGATAAACCTCCATTGCCCGCTGTATCCGTTGGGCATCCGCAGGCTGGATGCGAGCTGCCGCCCCAGGGTCAAACGCCGCGAGCTCCGCATGCAGTGCCGGCCACCCGAGTCTTGCTGCGCGCTCGTCCAGTTCCCGTCTCAGCCCGGGGTCTGCCTGGGGCAATTCAGCGATACCCTGCTCCAGCACACGGTAATAGAGCATGGTCCCGCCCACCAGCAAGGGAACCTTCCCGGCGAGGTGAATTTCCTCGATGGCCTTGAGCGCGTCGCGGCGGAATTCTCCAGCCGAGTAACTGTCTTCCGGCTCCCTGATATTGATCAGGCGATGAGGAGCCAGTTCCAGGGTCTGGGCGTCGGGCTTGGCAGTGCCGATATCCATACCCCGGTACACCATCGCCGAGTCCACGCTGACAATCTCGCAGTGATGTTCTCGCACGAGGTCCACGGCCAGGCTGGTTTTGCCCGAGGCTGTGGCGCCCATGAGGAAAATCAAGGGAGGAAGCGCTGGCTTGGCCACGCTTATCGACCCCGCAAGAACAGCCGGTCCATTTCGGCCAGGCTGATCTGGCTCCAGGTCGGGCGACCATGATTACACTGGTCCGCCCTTTCCGTGCTCTCCATTTCTCGCAACAAGGCGTTCATCTCACTCAGGCTGAGGCGTCTGTTCGCGCGCACAGAACCGTGGCAGGCCATGGTGGCCAGCAGTTCGTTCGCGGTCTCCTCCAGGCGCCTTGTCTCGCCATGCTCGGCAAGGTCAGCCAACACGTCCCTGACCAGCTGGTCCACATCCACGTCACGCAACAAGGCGGGCACCTGCCTGACCGTTAGACTGCCCGGGCCACTTCTGCCAATTTCAAAGCCAAGCTCGGCAAACCACTCGCCGCGTTGCTCCGCCAAATCCGCCTCACTTTCAGACACCGCAATTTTCAGCGGTACGAGCATGGGCTGGGCCTTGATGCCGCCGATATCCATTGCATGTTTCAACTTCTCATAAGTAAGACGCTCATGTGCCGCGTGCATATCCACCACCACCAGCCCGGCCTGGTTCTGGGCCAGGATATACACGCCATGTAGCTGCGCCAGCGCAAATCCCAGGGGGTAGTCCGCTTCGCTGTCTTGCGCCGGGGCTTGCACGCCTCCCGGGATGGAAGAGTGCAAACCGGAATAGGTACGGATTTGCTCACCTATTGATCGAATATCGACTGATCTTTTATGGTCACCCAGGCCCATGCCGTACTGAGAGGTCGGCATTGAGCCCGGACCATTCTCGAACATGCGTGTGGGCCCGGACGGGGACTCCGAAGCGGGACCTTCTGCACCGGGCCGGGTATTGGACAGGGCCTGTTCAACTGTACGAAACAGGAACCCATGTACAGTCCGGCTATCCCTGAAACGGACTTCAAGCTTGGTCGGATGTGCGTTCACATCCACCAGGGCAGGATTCATCTCCAGGTACAAGACATAAGCCGGTTGGCGGCCATGGAACAATACGTCCTGATAGCCCATACGCAAGGCGTGGGTCACGACCTTGTCCCGTATCATGCGGCCATTGACGTATACATGCTGGAGATCCGGCTGGCTGCGTGAAAATGTCGGCAGCCCCAGCCATCCTCGCAGACGCAGGCCTCCCATCTCGTGATCCACGTACAGGCATTGCTCAATGAATGCGCTACCGCACACCTCGGCTACCCGTTGCTCCCGGGCCGCCTGGTCCAGCGCTGCGGGTAGCCTGAGCACCGGTTTGCGTTGGTGCAGCAACCTGAACTCAACCTCGAAATAACCCAGGGCAAGCCGTCGTAGCAGTCGGTCAATATGACTGAATTCGGTGCGCTCCGTGCGCAGGAACTTGCGCCGGGCGGGAACGTTGTAAAACAGGTCCTGGACCTCAATCGTCGTGCCCGGGGCATGCGCCTCGGGCGCTGGCTCGCTGATCACGCCCTGATCTGCCGAAACCTTCCAGCCATGCGCGGAACCAGCCTGTCTGGATACCATGCTGAGGCGGGCCACCGAGGCAATGCTGGGCAGGGCCTCGCCCCTGAAACCGAGGCTGGCTACTCGCTCCAGGTCCTCAATACTGAAAATCTTGCTGGTGGCGTGACGGGCCAGCGCCAGGCGCAACTCGTCCGCGGCGATACCGATACCGTCGTCCCGCACCCGGCACAGGCGCATGCCACCCTGCTCCACTTCCACGTCAATCCGTCCGGCTCCCGCGTCCAGGCTGTTTTCAACCAGCTCCTTGATCACCGAGGCCGGGCGCTCTATTACCTCGCCAGCAGCGATCTGATTGATCAATTGGGAGGGCAATTCTTTTATGAACATGGCGGGCAGCATTCAAACCAAAAGGGCATGATGCCCCATGCCGGGGTAGCCGCCAAACTTCCGGGAATCAGCCGGTCGGTATCCTAAGTACCTGGCCTACGCGGATGCTGTCATTACGCAAACCGTTAGCGCTGCGCAGATGACCCAGGCTGACGTTGTAGCGGGAGGCGATTTCTGAAAGCGTGTCGCCACGAGCGATAACGTATTCCTGATGCCTGACCGGGGACCCGCGCACCCGTTGCGGTCCGTTCTGGGCCAGCAGCGTTCCTTCCGGTGGAGTCTTGTTAAAGAAATCAACAATGCCCCGCAATACCGAATCGGCAAGTGTTGCCTGGTAGTCGGAAGAACGCAGATTACTTTCATCGGAAGGATTCGAGATGAATGCAGTTTCCACCAGAATCGAGGGAATGTCGGGTGATTTCAACACCATAAATCCGGCCTGTTGCACATGGGAGCGATGCAGCTTGGCCATTTTGCCCAACTCCTGCAGCACTTCTTCACCGACTTCCATGCTGCGGGTGATTGACATGTCCTGCGACAGGTCCAGCAAGGTGTAGGCGACCATGTCTTCCCGATTCGCCAGGGTTACGCCCCCGACCAGATCGGCGGCATTCTCACGCTCGGCCAGCAAGCGGGCGGCCTCACTGGTCGCGCCCCTTTCCGAGACCACGTATACAGATGCCCCCCTGGGCTGGGAACTGCTCACTGCATCAGCATGAATAGATATGAATAAATCGGCCCCGTGCTTTCTGGCCTTGTCCATACGCTCGCGCAAATTCAGATAACGATCGCCATCACGAGTCAGCACCGCTTTCATACCCGGTTGCTGATCCACCCGCTTGGCCAGCGCACGTGAAATGGCGAGTACTACGTCTTTTTCCCGTGTTCCCTTGCGCCCGGTGGCACCCGGATCCTTGCCTCCATGGCCGGCATCGATAGCTATGACCACGTCCCGTCCCTTGCCAGGTACATCTTTGGCCGTCTTCATGGCCGTCAGATTTCCGGACGAGGAAAGGTCGAACACCAGGCGATGACCGTAATCACCGCTAGGGCCAAGACGTGAGTCCCTGGCCGACGCAATGGAACTCAGGTCCAGCACCACCCGCAAGTCGCCATTGCTCCGGTAGCCCGCGCGGACACCCTTGACCAGACCAAGGCTTCCGGCGACATCCGTATTGGGTGCCATCTTGAATCCCGGAAGATCGATAACCAGGCGATGAGGGTCGCGCATCGTCAGCAGCTTGGGCTCCGCCGATTGGCTCAGATCCAGCACCACCCGGGTCTTGCCCTGGTTGTTGGAAAGGCGGACACCACGCAGCTCTCCTCCGGCCCACACCAGGGAGGGGAACAGGAAGCAGAAAAGGATTCCCGCAAGGACACTACGCATTCGATCCGACCCACTGATGACGGAATTGACTAAATGTACCTAACATGTGGTAGGAAAATCAAGGATAAACTTCATTTAAATTAGGAAGATATCGTGCTTACTTAGAAAATCATTGAATAAGCCGTTGTAACATAAGCGATGCGCCGGTCCAGCCAGGGCCGGGTTTGCCCGTGTTTGCGAAGTCCTGGGGTCTAGTCCAAGGCCGGCAAGTGCAGCATCGACGCCTGCTTGGCGACAACCTCCAGCCAGTCCGCTCCCGCCGCGGTGAAGGCGCTCATTGCCACCCGCCTGCCCTCGCCCTGATAGCTGAATGCAAGCTCCAGATCTGGTTCCGGCAGTACACCCCTGCCTCGCCCGGGCCACTCGGCACAAATCACCGTGCCGGGACACACCATGTCCTGCAGTCCCAGAAACTCCAGTTCCCCGGGATCAGAAAGACGGTACAGGTCCAAATGCAGGACGGTGAAATCTCCCACGCTGTAGGGTTCAAGCAGGGTATAGGTGGGGCTCACCACGCGGCCCGTATATCCCAGCCCCTGCAACATAGCTCGCACCCAACTCGTCTTGCCTGACCCCAGTTCACCCTCCAGGGCCACACACAGCGGTCGCTCGCGACTGAGTTCCAGCAAGGGGCCCGCAACCGCCCTGGCCAGCCTGTCGGTATCTTCGGGGCCTGGCAGGAACCAGCTCCTGACAGGACCACTCATGCCAGCGAGCCTCTGGTTTGCTCTGGACGAAGTAGATGGTGAGCGAAAAGGTTCAGATTCAAGACGCCAGGCGCGCGGAATAGCCAGCTATTGCGAAGATTGGCAACGCAGAAGCTGGACTTTTTAGCCGCAAGATACGAGTGCATGAGTAGATCAGAGGCTCCCTGGCCCGTTCAGCCAGGCACGAAGAGGCAGCATCAAATCACTCGCCAGCAGGCCACGCTCGCCACCGTCGGCTGCCGCAATGTCACCAGCCGATGCGTGCGCCATAACGGCCAGGCGCGCTGCCAGGTCCAGATCCCGGCATTGCGCCGCCAGCCCGGCAATCACACCCGCCAGCACATCACCCATGCCCGGAGCCGCCATACCCGGATTCCCTCTATCGCATACCCATGGATGTTCGCCTGCCCGTGCGACCAAGGTGCCCGCGCCCTTGAGCACAGCCAGGCCACCATATGACTCGGCAATACGTTGCACCGAGGAGATGCGATCATTCTGTACGATACCCACGCTGGTTCCCAGCAACCTTGCCGCCTCACCCGGATGGGGTGTCAAAACCCATTGCTCACGACGCACCGGGGCCTGCGCGAGAAGGTTGAGTGCATCCGCGTCCAGCACCAACGGCAGGCCCGAGGACAGGGCCGCCTGGTACATTTGGCGGGACCAGTCGTCCTGTCCCAGGCCGGGGCCGGCCACCACTATGTCCGCCCTGTCCAGCAAGGCCTGTAATTCCTTTTCCTTGCGCACACCCCGGCACATGATTTCGGGCCTGCCCGACAGCACGATCGGCACGTGTTCGGGCAGGGTCGCCACGGTTACCAAACCGGCGCCTGAGCGCAGAGCCCCCTCGGCGGCCAGGCGTGCAGCACCGGCCATTCCTTCGCCGCCACCTACAACCAACACGCGTCCGTTATCGCCCTTGTGCGCAGTACGCGAGCGAGGCCCAAGCTCCTCGCGACAGATATCTTCGGGAATCAATCGTGCAAGGTATTCGGACTCTTCCAGCAAGGCGGGCGGAATTTGCAGGTCCGCGAACAGGGCGCGACCCACACAGTCAGGGCCACTACCCAGATAAAACCCCAGTTTGCGACCAACGAAGGTGAGAGTAAGGTCGGCTTTAATAGCGGCGCCCATGACAGACCCGGTATTTGCATTGAGTCCGCTTGGAATATCTACTGCCAGGATCGAATGTGAGCTGGCGTTGATCGCTTCAACCGCCAATTTAAAGATTCCCTGCAAAGGTCTCTGCAGGCCGGTACCCAAGATCGCATCGACCACCAGATCGCAGTCAGCCAGTCCCGCGCTGTCCCAGGTGCTCAGCGTACCGCCGTCCTTGCGCCAGTCGTCGTAGGCGGTGCGCGCATCGCCACTCAAGCCCACGGCATCAATCAGACTCATCACCCGGACCTGGTATTCGCTGCGCCTGGCCAATCGCGCCAGCACGTAGCCGTCGCCGGCATTGTTTCCGGCGCCACATACCACCAGCAATCTGCGCGCACCAGGAAAGACCTCTGCAATGGTCTCGAGCAGGGCCTGGCCCGCCCGGCACATCAAGGTATAGCCCGGAATGCCCAACTCTTGAATGGCCCGCTGGTCCAGACTCCGAACCTGGTCGGCGGAAAAGATTTTTTCTCCAGCGCGTATCATGCCAGCCATTATACTTGCCTCGGGAGTCGCCGGATTCAAATACTGCAATGAATTTAGAAGACAAGCCGGATTTTTTCCAGCTGGCAGCCAAGGTACGCGCCTGGGGTCAGGAACTGGGGTTCCAGCAAATTGGTATCACGGACACCGGTCTGGCTGAGCATGAAGAGCGCCTGAACCAGTGGCTGGCGCTGGGCATGCATGGAGACATGGACTACATGCAACGGCACGGTTCGCGCCGCAGTCGCCCCGGCGAACTGGTGCCCGGAACACTGCGTGTTATTTCCGCACGTATGGATTACCTTCCGGAATCCCAGACCGATCCGCAACTGCTTCTACAGCAAGCTGACAAGGCATTTATTTCGCGTTATGCCCTCGGCAGGGACTATCACAAGCTGGTGCGTCGACGTCTGCAACAACTGGCAACGCGCATGGAGGGCGAAATAGGCGCATTTGGATACCGCGTGTTTACCGACTCTGCTCCGGTTATGGAAAAACCGCTGGCGCAAAAAGCCGGGCTTGGCTGGCAAGGCAAACACACCAACCTGATCAACAAGCAGGCAGGCTCATGGTTCTTCCTGGGCGAGCTTTACACCGACCTGCCACTGCCTGTTGACCAACCGGCCGTCGATCACTGCGGCAGTTGCCGCGCATGCATGGACGTGTGCCCCACTGGCGCCATTATCGCTGCCTACCAACTGGACGCGAGGCTGTGTATCTCCTACCTGACTATCGAGCACTCGGGAAGCATCCCGATCGAACTGCGCTCGCTGATAGGCAACAGGATTTATGGTTGCGATGACTGCCAGATTTTTTGCCCCTGGAACAAGTTCGCCCGGTACACCAATGAACAGGATTTCGCACCCCGTCATGGTCTGGATGCCCCTGACTTACTCGAGCTATTCAGCTGGGACGAGTCTACTTTTCTGGAAAAAACCCGGGGCAGCGCCGTAAGGCGTATTGGACACGAACGCTGGCTCAGGAATATTGCGGTAGCCCTGGGTAATTCACCATCCCGGCAGGATGTCATTTCAGGATTACAGGCACGGGAGGCCCACCCATCGGCGCTGGTGCGTGAACACGTGGCCTGGGCGCTGGAACGCCAGCGAAACGGCCCGGCACCTGGACCAAGACCTGCCTAAACTGTGAACTCGGCCTCACTAACAGGAGTCATCGATCATTGTCAGGTCTCAAAATGCGATACGATCCACACTCAAGATCGGGCTCAGGCGTTATTGTCGCAGTTGAATTATGTTGGATAGGCCCAGGAGCCTTCCATCGGGAAAAGGGATTACCGGATTATGTACAATGGAGCGGGCGCAAGCGACCTGGGATCGACCGGGACCGGCGAGGATGAAATAGTGAAACTCCAGAGGGCAGTGAGCAACACCGGGTTGTTTGCCGGGCTGCGCCTGATGCGCGGTGTGGATCCAGACCTGGCGCTGAACTGCCTGGCGCGAACCTCCCGCATGGATATCAGCGAGGGCCAGGTCCTCCTCTCGCCTGACACGCCAAACAGCCAGGTCTACATACTGCTGTCAGGCCAAATGCGCGTACACCTGATATCTCCCGACAGCGACCCCCTGCTCACACTGGAGCCGGGTGACTGCGCAGGGGAAATGTCGATCATCGAGGACAAGGATCCTTCAGCCTGGGTAGTCGCCGACCAGGACTGCCACTTCATAGTGATAGACCAGGACATACTGTGGGAATTGATCGATGGTTCTCACGCGTTTGCGCGCAACATACTGAGGATTCTTTCGGAACGACTGCGCAATGACAATCAAGCGATTGCCGGCAACACTGACATGCTCAGGGAATACCAGCGGACTGCGGTGACTGATGCCTTGACCGAACTGCACAACCGCCACTGGATGGAGGACATGTTCAAGCGCAGGATCGCCCGCATGCAGCAAGCCGGTGTTGGCGCGACACTCATGATGCTGGACGTCGATCACTTCAAGAACTTCAATGACCAGTACGGCCACATTGCAGGTGATCATGCCCTGTGCCATGTAGCCTCAACCATTCGCGAGCACTTTCGGCCGGGCGACATGATCGCCCGCTACGGTGGCGACGAGTTCGCCATATTGCTACCTGATACTGACCTGAACTCCGCCTTCCAGATCGCCGACCGTGTGCGTAATGCTGTACACGAGAGCCTGGATACAGATGGTGGTGACGGCGAGCCACCCATCACCGTATCGGTAGGCATCGCACAAATGACTGACCAACACACCTTGAAATCGCTGATGAACGATGCCGATGCAGCCCTTTATCGGGCCAAGCTCCAGGGCAGAAACAGGGTTTGTGTCTAGGCTGCCGGTAATCTAGATGCGATCGACAGTCAGGTTGTCAATCAGGCGCACTCTGCCCAGTCGCGCTGCCGCAAGCACCACCAGGTCGGAGTCCGCCTCGCCTGGCTCGCTCAAGCTGTGTCGCTCGCGTATCGCCAGGTAATCCGGGTCAAAACCGTCGGCCCTGAGCATTTCCAGCCCCCTGCTCTCGATTTCTTCGAGGGACTCTTCGTCTTCGCGCAGCATGTCAGCAACTCGCAGCAGCGTCGCATAAAGACGTGGCGCCTGCGCACGTTGCTCTGGATCGAGGTAGCGATTGCGAGAACTCATTGCCAGCCCGTCCTGCTCGCGACAAATGGGTGCACTGGCAATTTGCACCGGTGAGTTCAGATCCTCCGTCATCCGCCGAATAATCAACAGTTGCTGGTAGTCCTTTTCACCGAAGACTGCCACAGTGGGCTGAATTACATTGAACAATTTCGTGACCACTGTTACCACGCCGGCAAAGTGTCGTGCACGGTAAGCGCCGCACAGCTCATCCGAAAGTCCAGGCACCTCGACCGTAGTCTGGATCGCCATGCTGTCAGGGTACATCTCCTCCACCGGGGGTTCGAACACCAGGTCCACCTCGGCCTGTTCGAGCAGCGCATGATCCTGATCAGGTGTGCGCGGATAAGCGTCAAAATCCTCAGCGGGGCCAAACTGCAAGGGGTTCACAAAAATGCTTACCACCACCCTGTCGGCAAGAGTCCTGGCCTTTTCCACCAGACTCATGTGACCGGCGTGCAAATTCCCCATGGTAGGAACCAGGGCGACACTTTCACCCTCAGCCAGCCAATGCCTGATCACTTCCCTGGTGCCGGAGATCGTGTGCTGAATTTGCATTGAGTTTTCTCAGGTGAACAAGGGCGGAATCAGGAGAAGCCGTGCTCTGGCCCTGGATAGGTTCCATCCTTCACTTCCAGGCAAAACGCCTCGATGGCGCCCAGCGGACTACCACCCTCCAGCATGAAGTTCTTGACGAAACGCGGCTTGCGGCCGGAGGTAATATCCAGGATGTCGTAGAGCACCAGGATCTGGCCGTCTACATCGGGGCCCGCACCGATACCGATCACCGGCACATGCAAGTCCTTGGCGATCAGGGAACCCAGGTCCGAAGGTATGCATTCGAGCAACACGATATCAGCGCCGGCGTCCTGCAGCATCTTGGCATCCTTGCGCATCGCCGATGCAGTATCGCCGTCCCTGCCCTGCACTCTGAAACCACCGATCTTGTGCACCGACTGTGGTTTCAGCCCCAGGTGTGCGCAGATAGGTATGTCATGGGAGGCCAGGTATTTCACGACCTCTACTTGCCCGGCACCGCCTTCGAGCTTCACCATTTGGGCGCCGCCTTCCTGCATCAATCGCACTGCGTTGTTCAGGGCTTGCTCGGGGGTTGAGTAGCTCATGAATGGCATGTCGGCCACCAGGAGGGGCCGAACCAGCGCCCGGGCCACCGCCCGGCTGTGATAAATGATGTCGTCTACCGTGACCGGAACGGTCGTGTCATAACCCTGTATCACCATGCCCAGGGAGTCACCTACAAGCACCAGATCTACTCCGGCCTCATCGACCAGGACTGCAAAGCTGGCGTCGTAGCAGGTCATGCAGGCGATTTTCTGGCCCTTGCTTTTCATGCTGGCCAGGGTAGAAATATTCACCGGTGGTCGTTCTGCGCCACGTTGTTGAAGTTGCTTGTACATTAGAGGCCTCGATGAGAGCCGGCAGAATGAATCAACAGTGGACAAGATGCAACTGCACCGGGCGCCTACACCAGGAATCCGGAGCCCGGGTTGAAATAATGCCTTCCTGCTTCCACCGAGCATATTACGTCAAATAGCTGGTCGTAGTCGGACTGGCTCCTGACCAGATCTATTTCCCCGGCGTTGACAATCAGCAGGGGGGAACGGTCATAAGCATGAAAAAATCTGGCATACGCATCCATCAGGCGCTCCAGGTAATCGCGCTTGATGGCCTGCTCGTACTCAATGCCGCGCTGGATAATTCGCTCCAGCAGCACATCCACGGACGCCTGCAAATAGATGACAAGATCCGGCCGGGGCGCATCGATAGACATGCGCTGGTAGACCTGCTCGTAAAGCAGGAACTCGTCCTGGTCAAGATTCAGCCTGGCGAACAGGCGGTCCTTATCCAGCAGGAAGTCGGACACCCTGACGGGCTGGAACATATCGGCCTGGCGCAGTTCGCTCATTTGCCTGGCGCGCTGAAACAGGAAAAACAACTGGGTCGGAAAGGCACTGTGTCCCGGATTCCTATAAAACTTTTCCAGGAAAGGGTTTTCCTCGGCCTGCTCAAGCAGCAAGTCACTGCGGAAACTGGTCGCGAGTCGCTTCGCAAGACTGGTCTTGCCAACGCCGATCGGACCCTCGACGACAATAAATTTGCCAGGCTGTGAATTCATGTGGTCAGACTATCTTCCAGACGCAAAAGGTCATTCTCTGGGACCGCCGCGCGCAGCGCCTGTACGCTGCCACGTCCGGGAACTTTCAAAGTTGGCGCCATGTCCGCGAGAGGATACAGGACAAAGCTGCGCTCATGAATACCGGGATGAGGTAGAACCAGTCTGTTGCTTGCCACGACTTTGTCGCCGTACACCAGCAAGTCCAGGTCAATGATGCGCGGTCCCCAGCGTTCGCCGCCTGGCGCCCTGCCCATGCCTCGCTCGATTGCCTGCAAGCTATCCAGCAAGACCTCCGCCTCCAGGGTACAAAGTATGCCCGCCACGGCGTTGATATAGCTGGGCTGATCCTGCGGCCCCATGGGGCGGGAGCGGTAGGCGGGAGAAACCGCTACCAGCCGCGTGTCGGGGAGCTGTGCCAGGCTCGCCAGGGCCGTGCGTAACTGCTGCAGGGGTTCACCCAGATTGGCGCCCAGCCCGATATATGCCGGCACCCAGTGTGGGTGCCTAGCCATTACCGTCAGGCGCCGTGGCCTTGCGCGGACGCCGCCGCCTGCGTTTGCGCGGCGCCCCGGCCGGTCTTGCAACAGGAGTCGAGGCATTCTGGCCTTGCTGCTCGGGAGTCCTGGTCTGGATTTCCGTCCACCATTGCGCCAGCTCCGGATCCACTTCACCGGCCTGGGACCTTAGCAGCAGAAAATCGTAGGCAGCTCTGAAACGCGGATGGCTTAACAGGCGCGAGACACGTTTGCCTTGTGTGTTCTTGAAGCGCGGCTGCATTGCCAGCATCTCACGCATGGGTATGAAGAATCGGCGGGGAATGGACACGCTCTCCTGCTGGGCGGCGATAACCTCGTCAGCCGCCTCGCCCAAACTGGCGAATTCACTCATGCCGCCAGCCAGCTTCACCGCCGCCAGCTCGCGAATCGGCCCCCACAGCAATACCGCAAACAAAAAGGCCGGAGTTACCGGCAGACCATCAGCAATACGCTTGTCGGTATTGTTTAGCGCCTGCTGGATAAGCATCCTGAAGTCTCCGGCCTGCTCTTCGCTCAACACTCGATCGGATGCCGGAAACAAATGCCGGAACAGTCCATAGTGCTGCAACAAGTCAAAGGATATCGCGGCGTGTCCCGAGAGGAATAATTTGAGAACTTCCTCAAACAACCTGGCGGCCGGAACCTGGCTGACCAGTGATGCCAGTTCACGCATCGGGGCTTCCGAGGCCGGTTCCAATCGAAAACCCAGCTTGGCGGCAAAACGGGCGGCCCGAAGCATACGCACCGGATCCTCACGATAGCGTGTCTCGGGATCACCAATCAGTCGGAGCACACCATCGCGAACGTCTGCGGCGCCACCACAGTAATCCCAAATGGAGAAGTCAGCGATATTGTAATACAGCGCATTGGCGGTGAAATCACGGCGCCACACATCGTCCTCAATGCTGCCGTAGACGTTGTCCCGAAGAATACGCCCGCCGTGATCACGTTCGTGATCGGCATCATCCTCATCAACTTCGTCGGCATTTGCCCGAAAAGTGGCTACCTCGACATAATCACTGCCGAAGTGAACGTGAACCAGGCGAAAACGCCGTCCGATAAGGCGGCTATTGCGGAACAATTGCCTGACCTGCTCTGGCAAGGCATCGGTGACCACGTCGATATCCTTGGGCTCGCGCCCCAGGAGCAAATCACGCACCCCGCCACCCACCATGAATGCCTGGAAGCCGCCCTCTTTCAGCCGGTACAGGACCTTCAGTGCTTGTCGGGAAATGCCTGCCCGGGAAATATTATGCTCGGGCCTTGGGATGACGACGGGTTTTGCGGGCCCCGTGTCGGGTTGGTCAGACTGCAATAGAACACACCGCTTGAGCTTATTTCGAAGGCCCGTATAATAGCAGCCCCCGCCACCCGCGGTACGATTCTTTAAGCAGCAATCGTCAGCGCTCCCTTCGTCTAGTGGTTAGGACTCCGGCCTCTCACGCCGGCAACAGGGGTTCGAGCCCCCTAGGGAGCGCCATTTCTGCGCAGCCGGTATTAGTGCCCCGGTTGCTTTAGCACTGATCCGGGATACTCGCCTGACAGGCTCCGGTTCGCGGCCATTTGCTCAAGCCTTGTCTATGCGTTGTTCATGCCACCACCCGGTGGGCAACCATACCCCGTGCCCCTGGCAATCCCTGTTCCCAATTGTTGCATTACCCGGCTGTGCCAATTACGAATAGATTTTGAGCCCGCCGGGGTTCAACATTCCAGTGCAGGAATTGCGAATCACGGATCACGAGGCAAGCCCACCATGTCAAACTCGATTCGAACACTTGGACCACAGGACCCCGAGCTGCGAAACTCACCGATCATTGGCGAGATGGACGAAGACAGGGAATTTCCAAGGCAGAACGCGCCCAACCCGGCCAGGTGCTATTTCAATGACCAGGTCTACGAGGACGGCACGTTCATTCGAAGCGGCAGCATGACTCTCAAGTGTTCAAGTGGCGTCTGGATAGAATCCGGGCCCGGGGATCCGGACAACCCCTGATTGTCGCCGTTGCATTGCCAAAACTGAATGATTCTTGAACTGGCGCATCCACTGAGCCTGCCGACAAGAGACAATCGCTGCCTGTCGATTTTCTCGAGGGTCACCCGTCTTGATGATCAATCACAAGAACCTATCGAGTGCGGAAAAGGAGCGCATGGACGAGCGCGCGGCGATTCTCGAATTCGACGCCGGCTGGCCACGTGTGATCGCTGAGTCCGAGGCTCGCCGAAGCCTGGCCCACGAGCGCTGGATTCGCGAGCAGGGTGGCGAGACTGGCTGGATGACACCGCCCAGAGCCGACCCGCTGCCGGTTTGATCCACCAAATTCGGCCGGTCCAAGACTCACTGTCGAAGCGCCATAATCGACGCCGGGTGCACCCCGTCAACCGCCAGACCAACCGCCTCTGGCACATGGCTGGACACGTTATAAATACTGATAGCGACGGCCCTTCCGCTTGGGACAAAATGTGCCAAGGTCAGAATCTCCCGTTGGCCACCCGATCGGGCCATCCTGGCAAGACGCGTGTGGGTCCAGCAAAAAAACTTGCGTTTTCAGTGAGTAGGGATTTATAAGTTGTGTAGTTTATTCGCGGGCGTTGGTAAGCCCACGAACAGGCATTTTAAGGTTGTCCAACGGAATGAATGTCGCCCAACGGTATGGAATTTTGGCGATATATATCTCAACCATTTGAATAATAAGAAAGAATAGAGGCGACATGGCTAAGACATGGGAACGATTCTATCTTGCAACCCGCACGCTGGTGGGTCCCGGCCCTATTAAACGGCGGCTGGCAGAGGCTTTCGAAGCCAATCTGGAAGATCTCAATCTGGGTGAATTGCCAGAACCAATACATAATGAATTCAAAGAATTACTCAATGAACTTCATAGTGTTTCTCCGATAGATGGTGAAAGCGTGGTATGGGCCAGCGTGCGCAAAATGTCCGACCGTGACGCGGACCGCTGCGCAGAGAAGATCGTGCATTTGTATGCCCAGGTAACCCGCCCGCAAACCGCGGTTGCGTGACAGGCAAAAGACCCGTTGAGGAAGTGGATGCAGGTACCCTTGCCATCAGGGTGAATGCACAC
>JAPHSC010000186.1 GCA_026193125.1 Gammaproteobacteria bacterium | reverse complement strand
GATAATCAGAATGCGTAACAGGCTATAACTGGTTCCTGACCATTCAGGGTAAAAACCCGGCAAGCGGATGCGCTTGGCGGCGATACCATCGAAAACGACTTTCAGCAGGTGCAAGAACATCCGCGTCAGCAGGATAACGACGATAACAACCAACAGGTCCGGCAGGTATGCGACCACAGCGAACAGCAGTCTCTCAACGGCTAAACCCGCATGCTCTATGATCGCGAGTGCTACCTGCCGCGACCATTCGAAAAATACGAAGATGACGTTAATGAAGGACAGCAGCAGAATGGCTTTGAGCGCCCACCGGAACCACTTGATGGCTCCATGCATCAGACGCGAAATATCTTCCTCGGTCATGATGCGCTGCCGCTGAATCTTTAGGCCCTGGATACGCGTGCCACACCACTTGTCCGTCATACGGTCGAGATAAGCAAAAAAGCGACTAACAAATATCCACAAAACCCAGAACAGCAGTCCCGTGGCTCCGACCAGCAGCAGCTTGGAGACGGTTTGCGCCAAGATCGCGCCGCCAAGCCAGCCGGCAAGAATTTCTTCGAGTTTTGTCAGGATTTCTTGCATCATTCACTCCCCAATGAGACGGGAACATACAATAAAGCCAAGAGCATTTCCACCAAGAGAACGGAATTGGGATTGCCATGGAAACGAGTAGTGCCCCGGTATAACTGAAAATCTTAACCCACTCCAATACCATGGGAAATTATTAGCTGTCCTCCGGCTCTATCGGCCGCACGTATCTGCCGGCCTCCTCGGACTGGCCTTCGGCGACCGGTGCCGAGGATTGCTCCCAGCGCAGGTTGCGTATTTCGACCAGGGGAAGCGGATTGGGCGACAACATGATCACCAGGCGCAAGCCGTCAGAGAAGTAAGGGTCGCCGGTCAGGTTGCTAGCCGGTTGTGTACGTGTGGCGGCATTACTCCCCTTGACGAAACCGAACTTTTCGACGAATCCTTCAGCGAGCAAACTGTGGAGCAGGTACTCACGCGCGAGGTCGACCTCGGGGTCAATGACATGTGTGGTCAACGACGGAGACTTGGTCGACAGTTTGATACCAATGTCACGGCTGATCTGGCCAATCCATACCTGCCGCTCCTGGTATGTAAAAGGAGCCATCCAGAAGCGCATGTGGTTGCGCTGCGAGATGTTACTTCGCGCCCGCTGCAGCGCGAAGTCCTGCTTACGGTCAAATACGTAAAGACTGCTAACGGGCGCGACCGGGTATGCTTCGCCTTGAATTGCAGAGCCAATCATGCGGCCCACGCTGCTGAGTGAGATCCGGTGGGTAAACGACCATCCACAACGTGTCAGGGTATTGAGCAGGTCAGCAGATTCACCCACGATGATTATATTCAGTGGATCGGCGTTATCCTCGCCAGTGTTATCAGTCGCACAGCAGGGAAGCTGCTCAAGTGCGAGTCGCAATTTTTCCAGGTCAAGGTCTGGAAGAACCATTCCCGGATATGCGTGCTCTATGTCCAGGCGTTCATAATCAAAATCGCCATCAGGCAGCGGAAGTGCGAAGCCAAAACGAAATTCCCAGATTTCAATATCGGAGGGTAAACCTGTTGCTGCGCTTTCGGACAGCTTCGCATTTTCTACTTCATATGCATCGCCAGTAAGGCGAATGTCGACATACCGTCCACCCTCGGTCTTGGGAAGGAATACGAAACCCTCGGTAATCGTTTTCGTTTCCATTGCGAGGCGAATCGATTCGTCACGAAAATGCTGGTGCAGGATTTCATACTCGCTTTTCGGTACGTGTTCTTCCATCATCAGCGCGGCTTCATCTGCCGTGTATAAATCAGGGTCCAGGGTGTTCTGGATGAACCATAATCTGCCGTTCCGACCATTGCGGACTTTTATCCACAGCGCCTGTAAGCCCTTACTACCGAGATCGACTCCGAAGTGAGTTTGGGCCTGTTCGTCTGTCAGGATTGACACCGAAACGGTGACATCATTTAACGTCTTTGTCTGAACACCGGTGAGTTCATCCGGTGGGATCAGTCGCTCGGGAACGAACGATGTTTTGCTGGCACAAGCACCCAGAGAGATGACCAAAATCACAAGCAGTAAAAGGGTGCCTCCCCTTGAGCCGGTCCATTTTTTCCACCACATGATCATAAATCCTGAGAAAGACCAGTCAAAGTGCTTTAGCGTGAACGCGGAAGGTAGACGTCTTCAGACAGGTTCAATTCGCGTATCAGCGTCACGAAGCGAGGATCGTCACGAAGGCTATCCTCACTGGGTTTTTCCTTATTATAGGCTGAAAAGGAAAACCACGGTCAGAAAAAATCGCCAATATCGCGATTGAAATTGCCAACACCAATGTTACGATTCAGGCCAACGTGAAGCTTGTGAGCCCGATCTGTTTCCGTTTTTTACTCACAGCGCTTGATTCGGCTTGTCTTCAAGAGTGGAAATATCGTAACTTACTTGGTACATGACAAAAAACGGAAGGCTAGGTTATGGAAGTAATTGTCGGATTGGTCATTGGAATACTAATCGGCGCGGTCATTTCAGGCGTCATTATCTGGATAGTGAGCAAGTTGAACATGGGCTTGTCGGTAGACAG
>JAPHSC010000401.1 GCA_026193125.1 Gammaproteobacteria bacterium | reverse complement strand
ACTCACCACTTCGCAGTCTTCCAGCGTAATACCGCCGTTCTTGTCGACAAAAATTCGTACAAGACTGTGGCTACCCAGGCGCAACTCGAGATCCACGAGTTCATAGCCCAGGCTTTTAATTACCGGTTCAAGCAAGCCAATTAACGATTCAGTCGTTACCATTTGTTCACTAAAAAAAAATGGGCCAGCGGCCCATTTCTCGTTAAATTTCAGACACCTGGAGCAGCCGGTGTCCAGATACAAAAAGCCCCTTGCGGGGCTCTTGTTACCAAAACGATTTTGGTAGCGGGGGTAGGATTTGAACCTACGACCTTCGGGTTATGAGCCCGACGAGCTGCCAGACTGCTCCACCCCGCATCCGCAAAAAACGAATTCTACAGAACATCGCCCGAAGTAAGCAACACCCACGGGGCAATTCCCGGTGGTGATACCCTCCAAGCTACTGGAAAACCTTGATACAAAGGCTCATCAGCCCATCGGGAAACACACCCAACAACAGCACCAGAATGGCATTCGCGCTAAGCAGCACTCGAATATCCGTGGCTGCCTCCGGTTTGCCCTGATCCAGGGGATCGTCAAAGTACATGAGCTTGACTACCCTGAGGTAGTAGAAGGCGCCAACCACTGAGAACACCAATGCCAGTACAGCCAGCCAAGTGAGGCCAACTTCGACCAGACCCATTAGCACAGTCAGCTTGGCATAAAATCCAACAAACGGCGGAATCCCGGCCATGCTGAAAATAATCATCAGCATCAAGCCGGCCAGCCAGGGGCTGCGTGTGTTCAGACCCTTGAAATCATCAAGCTGCTCCACCTCGAAACCCTTGCGACTAAGTACCATAATCATCCCGAAAGCTCCGGTGGTCATGACTACGTAGGCAATGGTGTAGTACATGGCAGCGGCATAACCTTCCTGGGAACCGGTGAGGATGCCCAGCAGGATAAAGCCGACATGGGAGATCGTCGAGTACGCCAGCATCCGCTTGATGTTGGTTTGCACAATTGCGACGAGGTTTCCAAACACAATCGAGAGCACTGCCAGCGCCGTCAGCATATCCTGCCAGCCGCCCTGCAAATCGCCAAGACCGTCGACCAGCAAACGTATAGCCAGGGCAAATGCGGCGATCTTGGGAGCGGAGGCGATAAACAGGGTAACTGCTGTGGGTGCGCCCTGGTAGACATCCGGAACCCAGGCATGGAAAGGAACTGCCCCGAATTTGAAGGCCAGGCCAACTACCACGAACGCCAGACCAAACAGGAGCGGCAGGCTGAACTGATCAGCAGTGGTCAGGTTCTCCGCCAGGCCAGACAAAGAGATAGTGCCGGTCATGCCATACAGCAGCGAAATACCGTAGAGCAGGCAACCCGAGGCGATGGCGCCAAGAACAAAATACTTCATGGCCGCCTCTGCACCCTGGGTAGAGGTACGCTGAAAGGCAACCAGCGCATACAGGGACAGGGACAGCAACTCCAGGCCAAGGTAGAGACTCAACAAACTGCCGGCGGATACCATCACCATGATCCCGAGCATGGCAAACAGCGCCAGCACAAAGAACTCTCCATGGAAAATATCATTGCGCCGCAGATAGTCTCTGGAGTACAGGAACACCACTGCGGTGGTTGCGTAAACCACTAACTTGAGTATGTCGCCCATGGGATCGGAAATAAAATGATCGCTAAAGGCGGAGATTCTCGCGTCCACGCCAAACTGGGAAGTAATTACCGCGGCACCCACCAGAGTAAGCATGGATAGCGTATACGTAATTCCGCGCTGCGAATCCCGCAAAAACGCATCTACCACAAGCACCAGGCAGGTCATTGTGAGCACGAACATCTCAGCGTATGCGGGAGATAAATCTGGTGACACGAAATTCATGATCCTGTTGCTCCGGCTCTCATGGGACTAGTTTCGAAGTCATGACCTGGTGCAGCAGATTGTCTATAGAACTGCCCATCAAATCCGTCAGCGGAGCCGGCCACAAACCCAGCGCCAGCACTGACACGGCGAGAACACCCAGTATGAAAAATTCACGACGATTTACATCCTGCAGCGCAGCGACCTTGTCATTAGCGACTTCCCCGAACACCACGCGCTTGACCATCCACAAGGTATAGGCTGCGCCCAGGATCAAGGTCGTAGCCGCCAGCAGCGCATACCAGAAATTGGCCTGGAAGCTGGCCATGATCACAAAGAATTCGCCCACAAAACCGGAGGTTCCCGGCAAACCGGCGTTGGACAGGGCGAACAGCACCATGAAAGCACCAAACACTGGCATGCTGTTGATCACCCCGCCGTAGTCGCCGATATTTCTGCTGTGCATACGGTCATACAACACACCCACACAGAGGAACATGGCACCGGAGATTAGTCCGTGAGAAATCATCTGGACCATGCCACCCTGCAAGCCCATGCTGGCAGCCCCCATGTTGCCGCCTCTTTCTGAGATAGCGAAGGCCAGGAAGAAGCCCAATGTGACAAAACCCATGTGGGCAATTGAGGAATAGGCAATCAGCTTCTTCATGTCCGTTTGCACCAACGCTACGAAGCCGATATATACAACCGCGACCAGCGAAAGCCCGATCACCAGCCAATCCAGTTCTCTACTGGCATCCGGAGTTATTGGGAGACTAAAACGCAGGAAACCGTAGCCACCCATCTTTAGCATGATCGCGGCCAGGATTACTGAACCGCCGGTGGGCGCCTCCACGTGGGCGTCCGGTAACCAGGTATGTACCGGCCACATCGGTACTTTCACAGCAAATGCAGCCAGGAAAGACAGGAAGATCAGGATCTGCACAGGCATATCAAGCGGCAACGCGTACAATGCCGAAATTTCGAAACTGCCTGACTCCATGTACATGTATATCAGCGAGGCAAGCATGAACACCGAGCCCAGAAATGTGTACAGGAAAAACTTGATGGTCGCGTAAACCCGCCTTGGTCCACCCCAGACACCAATGATTATGAACATCGGCACCAGCATCGCTTCCCAGAAAACATAGAAAAGCATCGCGTCCATGGAGGCAAACACCCCAATCATGAGGCCTTCCATGATAAGGAATGCAGCAAAATACTGCCCCACCCTCTTTTGGATTACTTCCCAACCGGCCAATACGACCAAAACTGTAATGAAAGTTGTCAGCAGAATCAGCGGCAGGGCTATGCCATCCACGCCCAACTGGTAAAAAATATCGAAGCTCTCGATCCAGGGCCGCAATTCGACAAACTGCATCGCGCTGGAATCCGGGTTAAAGCCCGCGTAAAGGAAAAGGCTGAGCAAAAAGCTTAGCAGTGAAATGGTCAACGCCGTCCAGCGAGCGACCGAACTGCGAGCGTCGTCAATTCCGAGCACCAACAGGCCGCCCAATACTGGCACCCAGATCAAAAGGCTGAGCAATGGCATTCCGGTCGTCATCAAGGGAGTCTCTGATTTATTCTGGGCATAGCAGATTGTGGGCGAAAAGATTCAGATTCAAGGCGCCAATTGCACGTAGTAGTGGGGCTACTGCGAAGATTGGCAACACAGAAGCTGGATGTTTTAATCGCAAGATGCATGTTCATGGATAGATCAGAGGTTCCCTGGTAGTTCCCTTTTACTCAGTCAGCAAGACCCAGCCGAGCAGCATGGTCAGCCCGATGATCATTGCAAACGCATAGTGATACAGATACCCGCTCTGGAAGTGGCGTACCACCCCGGCCGTCATGTTCACAACCCGGGCACTGCCGTTAACCAGCGCACCGTCAATAATCTTTTCATCACCTGTGCGCCATAAAACTCGGCCCAGGCCCCGGCTTCCGGCTGCCAGAACTTTCTCATTGAAATCGTCAAAGTAATATTTGTTAACGAGCAGGCGATAAAGAACCGAGAATTTGTCAGCCAGTACACCCGGCAGGTCCGGTCGCTTGAGATACAAAAACCAGGCCGCGATCGTACCGGCCAGTGCCAGCCAAAATGCAGGGCCCACCAGGCCATGCTGCACAAAACCAACCGGTCCGTGAAAGTGTTCGCCAAATTCAGCCAGTACATCATGACCCGGCAAGACCTGGACGGCATCGCCCAGGAAACCGCCAAACAGGAATGAGTCCTCGGTCAGCCAGCCAATAACTACCGAGGGTATGGCCAAAAGAACCAGGGGAACGGTCACTACAAGTGGCGACTCGTGCAAGTGCTCACGGGTATGCTCGTCCATGCGCTCCTTGCCATGAAAGGTCAGGAACAACAGCCGGAAACTGTACAGAGCCGTGACAAACACTCCGCTCAGAACCGCAGCGTATGCGTAGCCTGCCCCAGGCAGGGTTGAAGCGTGCACAGCTTCGATAATTGCGTCCTTGGAAAAGAAGCCGGAAAAACCCGGAGCGCCAATCAGGGCCAGGGTCCCAAGCAAGCAGGTCCAGTAAGTCACGGGCATATATTTTCGCAAACCGCCCATCTTGCGCATGTCCTGCTCATGATGCATGGCGATAATTACGGAGCCTGCAGCCAGGAACAGCAGGGCCTTGAAAAAGGCATGCGTCATAAGGTGGAAAATGGCTCCGGTGTAGGCTGATGCGCCAAGTGCGACAGTCATATAGCCCAACTGGGAAAGGGTGGAGTAGGCAACAACCCGCTTGATATCGTTCTGCACGAGGCCAAGCAAACCCATGAAAAAGGCCGTGGTTGCTCCGATCACCAATATGAATGACAAGGCTGTCTCGCTAGCCTCAAACAGCGGCGACATACGCGCCACCATGAAGATACCGGCAGTCACCATGGTGGCCGCATGAATCAGCGCGGAAATAGGTGTCGGGCCTTCCATGGAATCGGGCAGCCACACATGCAGCGGCACCTGGGCCGACTTTCCCATGGCGCCAATAAACAACAAGATGCAGATTATGCTTATCACACTCCAGGCCGAACCCTGGAAAATTTCCATGGTCTGCCCGGATAGCCTCGGTACATGGCTGAACACTTCCTGGTAATCCAGCGAACCGGTGTACATGACTATCGCAGCGATACCGAGCAGGAAACCAAAGTCTCCTACCCTGTTCACCAAAAAGGCCTTCATATTCGCAACTATCGCCGTGGGTCGCTTGAACCAGAAGCCGATCAGCAGATAGGACACTACGCCAACCGCCTCCCAACCAAAAAACAGTTGCAGGAAATTGTTCGACATCACCAGCATAAGCATGGCGAAAGTAAACAGCGAAATGTAACTGAAGAAACGTTGATAGCCCGGGTCATCGCGCATATAACCCACGGTGTAGATATGTACCATCCAGGACACGAAAGTCACCGTGGCCATCATAGTGGCGGTCAACCTATCCACCAGGAACCCAATTTGCATGTGCACGCCGCCAACGGTCGCCCAGCGGTAGACGTTTTCGTTCCACGGCTCAACCGTGCCCAGGGTCAGTCCAACCAGGGTGTACAAGGAGAGAGCGCACGACAGACCCACCGCGAGGATGGTGGCCCAGTGCGCAGCCGCCCGGCCGATGCGCTTGCCAAACAGGCCAACGATAACCGCAGCCAAAAGTGGCGCAAGAACGATAGTTAAATAAACCTGCTGCATCTGTCAGCCCTTCATCGAATTCAGTTCTTCAACGTTGATGGTGTTCTTGCTACGGAACAATACAACGAGAATGGCCAGCCCGATGGCAGCCTCTGCGGCCGCCACCGTAAGTATGAAGAACACGAATATCTGCCCGTCCAGGTTGTTCAGAAAACGGGAAAATGCGACAAAATTAAAATTCACCGCCAACAACATCAGTTCGATACACATGAGCAGCAATATGACGTTGCGACGATTGATGAAGATGCCGGCAACAGCCAACAAGAAAAGGATGCCCGACAGAGTCAGGTAATGGGCCAGACCGATCATTGCCGCTCCTCCGAATCCATCTTGACCAGCCTGACTCGGTCTTGCCGACGCACCGATACCTGGCTGGAAATATTCTGCGCTTTGAGGCCAGGGCGACGGCGCATGGTGAGGGAAATGGCAGCAACAATTGCCACAAGGAGAATGACCGCCGCCAACTCGAAAGCATAAAAATAGTCGGTATACAGCAACAGACCCAATTCGCGCGTGTTGTTGTAATCAGCAGCCACCGGTGCGAGTTCATCAGCGCTGATCATACCCATGTGACGCACCCAGATAACCTGGGCCAATTCCACTGCCATGATGACCAGCACCACCAGACCCAGCGGCGCATATTTGGTGAATCCGGACTTCGCCTGCTCCACGTTGATATCCAGCATCATGACGACGAACAGGAAGAGCACCATGACCGCGCCCACATAGACCAGCACCAGGACTATCGCGAGGAACTCAGCTCCCAACAATAACCAGAGCACGGCGGAGTTGAAAAATGCCAACACCAGGAACAACACCGAGTGCACAGGGTTACGTGCGGTTATAACGCCGATTGCGGCGCCTACCAGCACAGTTGCGAACAGATAAAAAAGTATTTGTGTAAACACGGCGTTCCCGTCATCTCCAGTTGGTATCAGCGATACCGGGCATCAGCAGCCTTGTCGGCGGCGATCATGGCTTCGTATTTGTCACCTATTGCCAGCAGCTTGTCCTTGGTCATGATGTTCTCACCCCGCATTTCCATGTGGTACTCATGAATGCGCGTTTCAACAATCGCGTCCACGGGACAGGCCTCTTCACAAAATCCACAGTATATGCACTTGAACAGGTCGATATCGTAGCGGGTGGTCCTGCGCGTGCCGTCGTCGGCCACGTCCGATTCAATGGTTATGGCCAGCGCGGGACATACCGCCTCGCACAGCTTGCACGCGATACAGCGCTCTTCACCATTGGCATAACGACGCTGGGCATGCAAACCACGGAATCGCGGTGACTGCGGTGTTTTCTCTTCCGGATACTGGATAGTGATCTTGGGCGCAAACAGGTTGCGAAAAGTCAGGCGTAGACCTTTGAGCAACTCCACCAGGAAGAATGTCTTGAATATGTTGCGTACGGCTAGCATTTGGGCAACCTCAAGCGAACCAGGGTGGAAGTTTGAAGGCAATCATTGCCCCAAGCACAAAGATCCATACGATAGTTACCGGAATGAATACCTTCCACCCCAGGCGCATGATCTGGTCGTACCTGTATCTTGGGAATGTCGCCCGGAACCACAAAAAACAGAACAGGAAAAATGCGGTCTTGAGTGCAAACCAGAAAAAACCTGGCGCGCCAAGCAGGCTATCAGCGGCGAACCAGCCCTGGAACGGGGACAACCAGCCGCCGAGAAAGAAAACAGCGGTAAGCGCCGAAATCAGGATCATGTTCGCGTACTCGGCGAGGAAAAACACGGCGAAGGAAACACCTGAATACTCGACATGAAAACCGGCCACGATTTCGGACTCGCCCTCGGCCACGTCAAAGGGTGCCCTGTTTGTCTCCGCCAGACCGGAAATAAAATACACGATAAACAGTGGGAACAATGGCAGCCAGAACCAGTTTAGCAGTCCTGCGCCACCCGCCTGGGCCTGCACGATCTCACCCAGGTTGAGACTGCCCGAAGCCATCACCACTGCAACCAGCGCAAATCCCATGGCTATTTCGTAGGCCACAATCTGTGCGGCTGAACGCATGGCACCGAGGAATGCATATTTGGAGTTGCTTGCCCAGCCTGCCAGGATCACGCCGTAGACCCCCAGAGAGGTCAAGGCCAATACATACAGCAAGCCTGCGTTGATGTTGGCCAGGATAAAACCCGGAAACAGCGGCATTACCGCCCAGGCGGCCAACGCCGGGGTAATCGACAGCACCGGGGCGATAATGAACAGGAAGCGGTCGGCGTTGGCCGGTACCACCACCTCTTTTAACAACAACTTCAGCACATCGGCAAAAGGTTGCAGCAAGCCCTTGGGCCCAACCCGGTTTGGACCGATACGATTCTGGATGTACCCGATTACCTTCCGCTCTGCGAGTGTCAGATAGGCGACGCACAAGATGAGGACCACAGTTACCGCCAGGATCTGCGCCAGGGTTATCGCGACCACATGCAATTGAGGCGGCAATGAGTCAGAAAATGACATATCCAATTCCCCTCGCCTCCTAGCCGGCAACCGCGCTGTCACGCGCCGCTGATTGCTCCGCCCGGCCTTCACCGGTCTGCTGGAGCGGAAGTGAACGCCTGACCATGCCGTCAACTGCGTACATGGCCACCTCTACTGCATGATCCTCCGCTGCGGTAATCGGAAAATGCCCGCCAGCATAGGAACTGGATGCCTCACCCGCCCCCAGCGTACCGTGCAGTTCGTCGCGAATTTGTTCGGATGAATCGTAATCGAAGCCCTCAAGCCCGAGGAGATTACCCAGCACCCGCAACACCTTCCAGGCCGGGCGGCTTTCACCCAGCGGGCGCGCGGCGCCGGCAAACGACTGCCAGCGGCCTTCCACGTTCACAAATGTGCCGGAGGTCTCGGCCACAGTGCCTACCGGCAGCAACACATCAGCGCACTCGAGTAAATCGGAACCGGCATACGCGGCAAGAGCCACTACGCTGTCAGCGGCCTTGAATGCCTCCATAGCCCCGGCCACGACCAGGTCTGCCCAGGGCTCAAGATTGGCAAGCAGGTAGGCTGAACGAGGCTCCTGCAGCATCTGGACGGTGTTCAAGCCTGTTTTACTGCGGTCGGCACCACCAGCGACACGGTGAGGCAGTACGCCCGCGAGACTCGCGCCGGCCGAATTTGCACCCTCGGAAAGGGTGCCAAGACTGGCTCCGGTCATCTGCGCCAACACGCCGGCCAACGCACGCAAATCTGCCCAGGCCGCATCCCGGTTTGCCTGCAAACCAAGGAAAATAGCGGATTCTCCCTCTTCGGCCAGACTGGCAACCAAACTGCGGTGCAGGTCGCCGAACTTTACGCCCGCAATAGCCGTGTGCACTTTTTCGGGCAACGGTTTCCCGGTAACCTCTGCCGCCGCGGCCACCAGGGCCGAAAGCTGCTGGGTCATGGAACCGCCCTCCCGATCCAGATAGGCGGTCACCGGGAACAGGTATTCATAACGCTGCGGGCACAGGAAACTGACGCTGGCGCCAAGCAAAGCCGCCTTGCGCAGGCGATGCGCAAGTATCGGGGCTTCTTGCCTCAGCCTGCTGCCCACCACCAGGACTGCCTTCAGAGTTTCAACCTGGGCGATGCGCCTGCCGAGACTTGGAAACTGTGGGTCGGCAGCCTGGTCCCGGAAGTCCAGCATCCTCAGGCGATGATCAATGTTGGCGGTACCAAGACCGTCGGCCAGCTTGGCCAGCAAACTTGCCTCTTCAAGAGTCGAGGATGGCGAGGCCAGGATGCCAAGACTGTCGGCCCCCTTGCTCTTGATTGACTCCTGCATAAGCGTGCTCGCGCGTTCCAGCGCCTCACTCCATTCGCAATCACGCCATTCGCCCTCCACCTTTATGCGCGGGCGCAGCAGGCGGTCTTCGTGCTCGATGGCATAACAACTGAAACGATCGCGATCAGACAGCCAACTCTCGTTCACATCTTCGTTGCTGCGCGGGACCACGCGCTTGACCCGACCATTCTGCACGTGAAAATACAGATTACTGCCAACACAATCGTGGGCCGCAACACTTGCGTGCTCGGTCATTTCCCAGGCGCGGGCGCTGAATCGATAAGGCTTGTTGTTCAGGGCCCCTACCGGACAAAGGTCAATAATGTTGCCCGATAACTCGTGATCGACGCTACGCTCGATGTAGGTACTGATTTGCATCCTGTCACCGCGTCCCACAGTGCCCAGCTGTGGCATACCCTGGATTTCCTCACCGAATCGCACGCAGCGTGTGCAATGAATGCAGCGGGTCATGTCAGTGGAGACCAGCGCTCCCAGGTTCTTGTCTTTTACGACTCTCTTGCGCTCGCTATAGCGGGAAATGTCACTGCCGTAGCCCAGTGAAAGGTCCTGCAATTCGCACTCGCCGCCCTGGTCGCAAATCGGGCAATCCAGCGGGTGATTGAGCAGCAGAAATTCCATGGTGGCTTTCTGCGCCGAGATAGCCCGTGCAGATTTGGTAAATACTTTCATGCCCTCGGTCACAGGCGTCGCACAAGCCGGCAATGGCTTGGGCGCCTTTTCCACCTCGACCAGGCACATTCGACAATTGGCAGCGATGCTCAGTTTCTCGTGATAGCAAAAACGGGGCACGTACACTTCATTGGCATCGGTCACCTCAATGAGCATCTGCCCCCGGCGAGCCTGCATCGCGACACCATTGACCTCTATGTTGACCAGATCGTCACTCATTCTCTATTCCTGTGCTGGGTCTGGCTCGGCCCGCGCAAGGTCGGTGGAGTCATCCGCCACCATGCTGCGACCGTGTTCGATGTAATAGGCGAATTCGTGCCGGTAGTGCTTCAGGAAACTCTGGATCGGCCAGGCCGCCGCATCACCCAGTGCACAAATTGTGTGACCCTCGATCTTCCCGGCAACGTCGACCAGCAAATCCATGTCTTCAGGGCGACCCTTGCCTGCCACGATGCGCGTGAGCACCCTGTGCATCCAGCCCGTACCTTCCCGGCACGGCGTGCATTGACCGCAAGACTCGGCGTGGTAGAAACGAGAGATACGCTCCAGCACCTTGACCATGCAGGTGGTGTCGTCCATCACGATGACCGCGGCAGACCCCAGCGCTGACCCAACTGCCTGCAGGGATCCGTGATCCATGTTGGCGCTCATAATCAGTTCAGCAGGTAACACCCTCACCGATGAGCCGCCCGGGATAACGGCCTTGAGCTTGCGCCCGCCACGCACGCCCCCGCAAATCTCCAGCAAGTCCTTGAACGGAATTCCCAGACCCACCTCATAGTTACCCGGTTTGTTCACGTGCCCGGACACCGAGAACACTACCGGGCCTCCGGAACCTTCTACACCCAGGTCGGCAAACCACTTGGCGCCATTACGCACGATGCTGGGCACGGAGGCGAAGCTCTGGGTGTTGTTAATCGTGGTTGGCTTGCCATACAGACCAACGTTGGCCGGGAATGGCGGCTTGAACCTGGGCTTGCCCTGCTTGCCTTCCAGGGACTCCAGCAATGCGGTTTCCTCGCCACATATATACGCACCAGCACCGGCGAACATATGTAAATCAATATCCACACTCGAACCCAGCACATTCTTGCCCAGCAGACCAGCCTCGTAGGCCTCCTTCAGGGCGCCCTCAAAACGCGGTATGGGCTCGGCCAGGAACTCGCCACGGATATAGTTATAGCCCACAGTGGCGCCCATGCAGTAGCCACCGATCGCCATACCCTCTATCACCGCATGAGGGTTGTAACGCAGGATGTCACGGTCATGGCAGGTGCCAGGTTCACTCTCATCCGAGTTGCATACTACGTATTTCTGAATCGGAGCATTCCGCGGCATGAAGCTCCACTTCAAACCAGTTGGAAAACCGGCGCCACCGCGGCCACGCAAACCAGAAGCCTTGATCTCCTCCAACACTTGTTCCGGTGGAATCTTCTCGCTCAGAATCTTCTTCCAGGATTCATAACCACCAACTTTGAAGTAATTCTCAATAGTCCATGGCTGCTCGAACTGGAGTGTGGCAAAACATACCTGGTTGAACTGCATGCGATCTACTCCAGGCCGTCCAGAATCTCATCAACCTTTTCAGGCGTGAGATTCTCGAAATACTTGTGATCGACCATCATCATGGGAGCGTTATTGCAGGCCGCCAGGCACTCTTCCTCGCATTTCAGGAATACCAATCCATCTGCCGTTGTCTCGCCAGTCTTGATCCCCAATCGCTTCTCGACATGCTCGACGATCTTGTCCGCCCCATTCAACATGCAAGAAATATTGGTACAAACAGAAATGTGAATTCTGCCTACGGGGTCGGTTTCAAACATGGAATAGAAACTTGCCACTTCATACACGTGCACCGGTGGAAGGTCCAGGTAGGCGGCAACCGCATCCATCAACTCGGCGGTCAGGTAACCCTGGTTCTGGTGTTGGACCGCACGCAGTGCGGCGATCACCGCCGAGCGCTGCCGGCCCACGGGGAACTTGGCGACCCAGTGATCAATCTCGTGCCGAGTATGCTCGGAGAGCAAGGCTGTCTTGTCAGCTGCATCAGTCATTAGCGGTCAATCTCACCAAATACGATGTCCTGGGTGCCAATTACGGCAACCACGTCCGCCAGCATGTGACCTTTCACCATTTCTTCAAGCGCGGCCAGATGCGGAAACCCGGGCGCCCGCACTTTGACGCGGTAAGGCTTGTTGGCGCCATCGGAGATCAGATACACACCAAACTCCCCCTTTGGATGTTCCACAGCGGCGTAGGCCTCACCCTCGGGCACACAATATCCCTCAGTGAACGCCTTGAAATGATGGATCAGCGATTCCATGTCACCCTTCATCTGCTCGCGTGACGGAGGTGTGACCTTGTGATCAGCCGCGATCACCGGTCCGGGATTGTTGCGCAGCCACTCTACACACTGGGCAATAATACGGTTGGACTGCCTGAGTTCTTCGACCCTGACCAGATAGCGATCATAGCAATCGCCATTCAGACCAACGGGAATATCGAAGTCCATGCGCTCATAGACTTCGTAGGGCTGCTTCCTGCGCAGATCCCACTCCACCCCCGAACCACGCAGCATCGGGCCGGTGAAGCCCAACTGGATGGCGCGCTCGGGAGTTACTACGGCGATATTCACCGTCCGTTGCTTCCAGATACGATTGTCGGTCAGCAGGGTCTCGTATTCATCAACGCACTTGGGGAAACGCTCGCTAAAGTCCTGGATAAAATCGAGCATGCTGCCTTCACGAACCTGGTTCAGGCGATCGATCTCTTTCTTGCTGCGGAATTTCGAATACTGGTAGCGAGGCATACTGTCCGGTAAATCCCGGTAAACTCCACCCGGACGATAGTACGCCGCGTGCATGCGGGTGCCTGAGACCGCCTCGTAGCAATCCATCAGATCCTCGCGCTCACGAAAGCAATACAGGAACATGGTCATGGCGCCGATATCCAGACCGTGGGCGCCCAACCACATCAGGTGGTTGAGTATGCGGGTTATTTCATCGAACATTACGCGTATGTACTGCGCCCGCAGTGGCACCTCGACACCGAGCAACTTTTCGATGGCCAGCACGTATCCATGTTCGTTGCACATCATGGACACGTAGTCCAACCGATCCATGTAACCAATGCTCTGGTTGTACGGCTTGCTCTCGGCCAGCTTCTCCGTCCCGCGGTGCAACAGGCCGATATGCGGATCCGCCTTCTGGATGGTCTCGCCATCCATTTCCAGAACCAGGCGTAAGACACCATGGGCCGCCGGATGCTGCGGACCGAAGTTCATAGTGTAGTTATGAATCTCAGCCATTGCCGCCGGGCTCCTTCAGGCTTTCCTCGTAGCGGTGGTCGTCGCGTATGACGCGTGGAACCAGGGTACGTGGCTCGATACTCACAGGCTGGTAGATTACCCGTCCCTTTTCCGGATCGTAGCGCACCTCGACATTGCCGATCAGCGGAAAATCCTTGCGGAAAGGATGACCAATAAATCCGTAGTCGGTCAAAATTCGACGCAAATCCGGATGGTCCTTGAACAGGATTCCAAACAGGTCGAATGCCTCGCGCTCAAACCAGTTGGCTGAGCTCCAGACACCCGTCACGCTGTCTACCATGGGTATCTCCGCCTGGTCGGCAAAAACCCGCAAGCGGATGCGTGCGTTATGACTGATCGACAACAGGTGATACACCACGGCAAAGCGGCGTTCATTTTCCTCGACAGGGGCCGTTGCAGGGTCACTTACTGCGCGACTGAATCCCGTTCCGCTGGACCTGCGAGTACTCCATTGCACCTTGCCGTAATCCAGATAGTCCACGCCGCAAACGTCCACCAGCATTTCGAACTTCAGCTCCGGCTGATCGCGCAGGGCGGTGCAGACTTCCCGCAGATCAGCCGCCGCAACCTCATAGGTCAGCTCGCCACAGATAGAGGGTATCTCCAGCAACCTGTCCCCCAGGTGGGTCTGAATGGCAGCAGCAATCTGCTCTGACTTGGCACTCATCTAGGCTCTACCGGAACAATGTATTGGTGCGACGGATCTTGTTCTGCAGCTGAATGATTCCATACAGCAGCGCCTCCGCGGTTGGGGGGCAACCCGGCACATATATGTCAACAGGAACGATTCGATCGCAGCCCCTCACAACCGAATATGAATAGTGGTAATACCCACCACCATTCGCGCATGAGCCCATGGAGATAACCCAGCGCGGCTCTGGCATCTGGTCATAGACCTTGCGTAGCGCAGGCGCCATCTTGTTGACCAGGGTACCTGCCACAATCATGACATCGGATTGGCGGGGGCTGGGCCGGAACACCACACCAAACCGGTCCAGGTCATAACGGGCTGCGCCCGCATGCATCATTTCCACGGCACAGCATGCCAGGCCGAAGGTCATTGGCCACATAGAACCTGTGCGGGCCCAGTTGATCAGGGCATCCAGGCTGGTGGTTCGAACACCACCCTCAGGGAGCAGCTCTGTGCCCTGCTCAGCTAATCCCATTCCAGCGCTCCCTTCTTCCATTCATAGACGAAACCGACTACCAGTAGAACCAGGAACACGGCCATGACCAGGAAGCCAAACATACCGAGCCCGTCCAGGGCGACCGCCCAGGGAAACAGGAAGGCAATTTCAAGATCGAAAATGATGAAAAGTATCGCCACAAGGTAGTAGCGGACGTCAAATTTCATACGGCTGTCTTCGAAGGGCTCGAAACCGCATTCATACGGGGAGAGCTTTTCAGCATCTTTACTACCACGACCCAGGACAAACCCCAATAGCAGAAGTACCCCACCAAGCCCGGCGCCGACAAGCAGAAAGACAAGGATCGGCAAGTAATTTTCCAACATCGCGTTTCGTCCTCTACCCACGGCCCGCAAAGACCGTCGGGAGAATGCGTTCAGGCCACCAGGCCAACAGGCCCGCCGTCTAATTACATCTGCAGGGCGCCGCCCGCGACAACAACCCTGCCAAATCCTTCATTTTCGCGGCAAAGCCTACCTACCATGGTGACCATGCCTCAGTTATTGGTGCCGATGGCCGGACTCGAACCGGCACGTCCTAAGACACTACCCCCTCAAGATAGCGTGTCTACCAATTCCACCACATCGGCAAGAAACTACGTAAGCCCTAGACGGATTACTCGCCGGTCTTTGGAACGACCGGCAGATCCTCGTCCTTTTCACCCTGGGCCTGCTCCCCGGTATCCAGCGGCAGCTGTTGCTCCGGCAAAGCGGGCAATTCCCTCATTGGATCCTGAGTGGGCTGCAGTGAGGGCAGCGCATCTTCCACCACTCCCTGGGGCGCGACGCCTTCCATGACGCTAACCGCCACGGGAGCCTGACCGGAAAGGAAGGCCAGACCGAGGCTGGTAAAAAAGAACATCGTGGCCAGCGCGGCAGTGGCCCGAGTGAGGAAACTCGCCGAACCCCGCGCACCAAACACGGTACCTGAGGCGCCTGCACCAAATGCAGCCCCGGCTTCAGCACCCTTGCCGCGCTGAATCAGGATCAGGACTATCAGCCCAATCGCCAGGAATACATGGAAAATCAGAATTGCTGTATGTAAAAGCATGTGAACGAATTCAGCCTAGGCGGCCGCCTCGAAAATCTTGATAAACTCATCCGCCTGGAGCGATGCACCGCCAACCAGACCCCCGTCAACATCCCGCATAGCCAGCAACTGGGCCGCATTGGACGCCTTCATGCTGCCGCCGTAGAGCAGTTGAATCGAATCGGCAATTGTAGCATCCCTTTCACCAATCAGCCCACGCATAAATGCATGCACTTCCTGGGCCTGCTCCGGCGATGCCGTCTTGCCGGTTCCGATCGCCCAGACTGGCTCGTAGGCCACCACTGCACGGGCAAAGGCCTCAACACCGGACAGATCAAGCACAGCAGTAAGCTGCCGCCTGATTACCTCGTTGGTTACTCCCTGTTCACGCTCTTCCAGGGTCTCTCCCACGCAAAGTACGGGGATCAGCCCCGCCTTCTGGGCCGCCAGGAACTTGCGCGCCACAACTGAATCTGTCTCACCGTACATGGCACGGCGCTCGGAATGTCCCACAATGACGTATTGGCAGCCGACATCCTTGAGCATATCGGCAGACATCTCGCCGGTATGGGCACCCGCAGCTTCGGTACTGCAGTTCTGTCCGCCCAGGAATATGCCACTGCCATTGAGTTGGCGGCTGACATCCGAGAGGTAGACACTGGGCGGGCAAAGCAACATCGAAGCCTTGTCCGATACTTCCACCTGGTCCACCAGGGCGCGCACGAGAGACGTGTTTTGCTCGCGTGAGCCATGCATCTTCCAGTTGCCTGCAATCAAAATCGTTCTCATATCACCAGCCATTCGCTTTATTGTGAAAAATCACGGGGGCATCAAAAAAATTACGGGCAGCCATCCTGACCGCCCGAAAAAGCCGCGGAATAGTAACGATCAAGGCGCAAAAAATCAATGAAACCGGGCATCAAGACCCAGCCAGGTCAACTACCTGCTGCGCCAGGTCCTGCGCTACCTGCTCAACTTCCGCCTCCTGCTCACCTTCAACCATGACCCTGATCAACGGCTCGGTGCCCGAGGCGCGCAATACAATCCGCCCACGATCGCCGAGTCCATCCTCTGCCCGTTTACGAGCTAACTGGATAGCCGCATGGCTCTCAAGGTCTATTTTCTGACTGACAGTGACGTTGATCAGGCGCTGCGGATAGCGCGGCATTTCCGCCGCCAACTCGGCCAGCGATCTACCGGTGCGCTTCACCTCCGCCAATACCTCAAGCGCGCTGATAACACCGTCACCGGTCGTGGTCTTGTCCAGGCACAAAATATGTCCCGAAGACTCTCCACCCAGGATACCGCCATACTTGCGCAACATCTCAAGCACATAGCGATCGCCTACTTTTGATCGCATAAATTCAATACCCAGGCTCTGCAGCTTGCGTTCAAGCCCCAGGTTACTCATTACGGTACCCACCACCGGGCCTTTCAGCTGCCCGTCTCTTTGGCGACCGACCGCAAGAATATAGAGCAACTGATCACCATCAATCAGTTGGCCCTCGTGATCCACCATTACCACCCTGTCACCGTCCCCGTCCAGGGCCAGGCCCAGGTCGGCACCGACGCCCTTGACCGTCATCTGCAACAAGGCAGGCTGGGTCGATCCACAACCATCATTGATGTTGCGACCATTCGGTGAGCAGCCTATGGGAATGATCTCGGCACCCAGCTCGCTGAATACACGCGGAGCGATCTTGTAGGTTGCGCCGTGAGCACAATCGACTACCAGCTTCAAACCCGCCAGACTCATGCCCGCGGGGAAACTGTCGCGAAGAAACTCTTCGTAGTAAACCTGGGCAGTATCGATACGCTTGGCTTTGCCCAACTCGGCCGAATCACGGGTGATAGGCCCCTGCAAGGTCAGTTCCTCGATCCTCGCCTCGGTTTCATCGCTTAGCTTGGCACCGGAACCATCAAAAAACTTGATGCCGTTATCGAAGTAGCGATTATGTGAGGCGCTGATAACCACGCCCAGGTCGGCGCCAAATTTGTGCGTCAGGAAGGCAATTCCGGGAGTTGGCAGCGGGCCTGTCATCAATGCATTAAAGCCGGCCGAAACAAAGCCTGCCTCCAGCGCAGATTCGAACATGTATCCGGATAGACGGGTGTCCTTGCCAATCACTACCGTGCCCCGGTCCCGTCCGATGGAACGGGCCGCGGCGTTGGCCAGGCGAAGCGCGAAATCCGCAGTAAGCGGTTCTATCCCTACCCGCCCCCGCACACCGTCTGTCCCAAAAAACTGTCTACTCATGCCTTATTGTCTCCGTGCATGTGGGCCTTGACCGCCTCACATATTCTCAACCCGTCTGCAGTGCCGGCAACATCGTGCACACGCACGATATCCACTCCTTGCATGGCAGCAATTACCGCCGCAGCGATACTGCCGTGCACACGATTACCTGCGTCCCGTCCCGTGACTGCTCCGATCATCGATTTTCGTGACATACCCACGAGTATCGGTAATCCCAAGACCCGCAGCGCTCCAAGATTCGCCAGCAGTTCAAGATTGTGCTCAAGCTTCTTGCCAAATCCGAAACCCGGATCCACGATCAAGCGCTCGCGTCCAATCCCGCTATCGATACACGCCTGCACCCGCGCCGACAAAAAGTCTCGAACCTCGACCAGCACGGCATTATAGCGGGGATTGGACTGCATGGTGCGAGGCTTGCCTTGCATGTGCATCAGGCACACCCAGGCATTTGTCGCGGCGACTGCCTCCAGGGCTCCCGGTTCCTGCAAAGCCCGAACGTCGTTGACCAGGCAGGCTCCAGCCTGCACTGCCGCTGTAATGACCTCAGGTTTACTGGTATCGACCGAAACCGGTACGTCCAGCTCCCGAACCACCGCCTGGATCACCGGTACCACCCTGGCACACTCCTCGTCAGCGCTGACCGGGCTGGCGCCCGGCCGGGTGGACTCACCGCCGATATCGATAATGTCGGCGCCCTGGGCCACCATAGCCCGGGCCCGAAGCACCGCTGCAGCAATATCGAGGTATTGGCCGCCATCGGAAAATGAGTCGGGGGTGACATTCAGCACTCCCATGATGGCTGTCTTGCCTGGCTTGAGAATCGCCATCGGGCTGGACCTCACAAATGGCTATGCCAAAAAACGAACGGCCAGTGGCAACTCTGCCACCGGCCGTTATGTTAACCCCAGGCGCCTGCACCTGTTCATGAATAGATCGGAGGCTCCCTCAGTGCTGGCTGGCGGGGCCACCGATACCCGACTCGGCGGACGCGGGAGTCGCGGCATCCTCGCCCTTGCTGCTGGGTCCTGAATCATCCCATTCAGCGGGAGGCCGCGGCTCGCGTCCTGCCATGATGTCGCTGATCTGTTTCTCGTCGATGGTCTCGTACTTGATCAAAGTAGCCGCCATCACCTGCAATTTATCCATATTTTCTTTCAGAATGGTCTCGGCACGATGAAAATTCGTATCGATAATCTTGCGAATTTCCTCGTCAATAGCGTGCGCGGTAACATCCGACACCTGCTTGTGCTGGGTTACGGAACGGCCCAGGAACACCTCACCATCTTCCTCTGTATAAGTCAGCGGGCCCAGTCTCTCGGACAGACCCCACTTGGTTACCATATTGCGCGCGATATCGGTTGCCCGCTCAATATCGTTGGAGGCGCCGGTGGTGACCATGTCGTCTCCGAAAACCAACTGTTCGGATATCCGTCCTCCAAACAAGCTTGAGATCTGGCTTTCCAGCCTGCGCCGACTGTAACTGTAGCGATCTTCCTCGGGCAGGAACATGGTCACACCCAGGGCGCGTCCACGGGGAATAATCGAGACCTTGTAAACCGGGTCATGCTCTGGCACCAGCAATCCAACGATGGCATGTCCGGCCTCGTGATAAGCGGTGAGCTTCTTTTCATCCTCACTCATGACCATGGAGCGTCGCTCGGCACCCATCATGATCTTGTCCTTGGCGCTCTCAAACTCGGCCATGGACACGGTACGTCGGTTTGCCCTGGCCGCAAACAAGGCGGCCTCGTTCACCAGGTTGGCCAGGTCGGCACCGGAAAAACCCGGTGTGCCACGCGCGATCACCTTGGGCACAACATCATCAGCAATAGGCACCTTGCGCATGTGCACCTTGAGTATCTGCTCACGCCCACGCACGTCTGGCAGCGGCACGACAACCTGCCGGTCGAAGCGTCCCGGACGCAACAGGGCCGGGTCAAGCACGTCCGGTCGGTTGGTGGCAGCGATGACGATTACACCCTCGTTGCCCTCAAATCCGTCCATCTCCACAAGCAACTGATTCAGGGTCTGCTCGCGCTCGTCATGACCACCGCCCAGACCTGCTCCACGGTGACGCCCCACGGCGTCAATTTCGTCGATAAAGATAATGCAGGGCCCCTGCTTTTTTGCCTGCTCAAACATGTCGCGTACGCGCGAAGCGCCGACACCCACGAACATCTCAACAAAGTCCGAACCGGAAATCGTAAAGAACGGCACCTTTGCCTCACCGGCAATAGCCCGAGCAAGGAGAGTTTTTCCGGTTCCGGGTGATCCGACCATCAGCACACCCTTGGGAATTTTGCCGCCCAGGCGCTGGAACTTTGATGGATCCCTGAGGAAATCCACGATCTCACTGACTTCTTCCTTCGCTTCCTCAATACCCGCCACGTCGGCAAACGTGACGTTGACCTGGTCCTCGCCCAGCAAGCGGGCGCGGGATTTACCAAAGGACATGGCCCCACGGCCACCTGCGCCGCCCTGCATCTGGCGCATGAAGTACACCCAGACACCTATTAGCAGCAATATGGGGAAAGACGAGATGAAGAGCTGCATGAAGAAGCCCTGCTTTTCAGGCGGCTTGCCCTTGAAGCTCACGGCATTGTCTTCCAGCAGGCCAATTAGCGCCGTGTTGCTGGTTTCCGGGTTATAGGTCTGGAATTCGAGCCCGCCAGCCTTACGCGTACCGATGATCCTGTCATCCTGAAAGGTGACCGATGCCACGTTGCCATCCCTGACCTCGCGCAGGAAATCCGAGTACTCGACCTCTTCCACTCGGGTGGCAGAGGTATTGAAACTGTTAAAGACTGTAATTAGTACCGCCGCAATTACAATCCACAGGAGCAGGTTTTTCGACAGGTCGTTCAAATACTTAACCTCATTTATATCCGTGATACCAGACCAGATCCTGACGCTTCGGCCAGGTCCCGGTACTGCATTTCTCCAACAAAATCCACTTCTTAGGGCTTGCTAGACCCTACACCAATGCATACCCCTGCGCCAGAAGATAGATTTCCCGGCTACGCGCCCTGGACGCCTTGGGCTTGACTGATTTCACCGTGTCAAACTCCCGGCGTATCTGGGCCAGTAATTCCTGGAATCCGGCACCCTGAAACACCTTGACCAGCAAACTGCCCCCGGGCGCAAGGGCTTCCCTGCATAAATCCAGCGATAATTCAGCCAGATGCATACCTCGCGGCTGATCGACCGCCGCCATCCCACTGATATTGGGGGCCATATCGGACATAACAAGGTCTGCTTTCTTCCCGGCCAGCGTATCCAGCAATTTCTGCAATATTTGTTCCTCGCGAAAATCGCCCTGGATGAACTCAACTCCGTCCAAAGGCGCCATTTCTAACAGATCCAGCGCAACGATATAACCGTTTCCCTTCAGCTTCCTGGCGGCATACTGGCTCCAACCTCCAGGGGCGGCTCCCAGATCAACAATCCGCATGCCTTGCTTGATCAGGCGGTCCTTGAGGTCTATCTCCTCAAGTTTGAATACCGCCCGCGAGCGCCATCCCTCCCGGTTGGCCCTTTGCACGAAGGGGTCGTTGACATGTTCGTCCAGCCAGCGGCGGCTGGATTTGCTGCGTTTATTTCCCATTCTTTCTATCCGATCTCATGCGAAGGGAGCCTAATGATTTATTCCGGGCATAGCAGTTTGGAAGCGAAAAGATGCAAATTCAAGGCGCCAGGCGCACGTAGCAGTGGGGCTCGCGAAGATTGGCAACACAGAAGCTGGATTTTTGGCCACAAGATCCACATTCATAAATGGATCAGAGGCCCCGGGGAGCCTCTGATCTGTTCTGGGCGTAGCAGATTGGGAGACAAAAAATACAGATTCAAGGCGCCAGGCGCACGTAGTAGT
>JAPHSC010000166.1 GCA_026193125.1 Gammaproteobacteria bacterium | reverse complement strand
GTCGCCTGCAGCGCAGGGTAGGCACGCATGGTGGTTCCGCCATGACTGACTTCCAGCCACTCGGGGATTTCATCGAAATCCCAACTGCGCAGGCCCCGCCGGCTCCAACTGCCGGAAACCGTGGCCTCCAGCGCGACTGATTTCAAGTGTTTTCCGAGCTTGACGCCAAGCGATTCGGGGTCCAGGCCATGGGCGAGTTCCTTGCCGTTTTCATCCATCACCCTGATACCCATACGCAGGTGATTGGGCAAGGCATCGGCGTCCCAGGCACAGCTGGGAATATTCACCCCGGTCATGCGCTGTAACTGACGCGCAACTTCCTGTTCCAGGGCGCCCTCGCCAAACTTCAGGGCAGAGCAGACAGCCCTGGCAAAATCCGGCACGGGTACAAAGTTCTTGCGCAAGGCCTTTGGCAAGCCCTTGAGCATGGCGGTGACCTTGTCTTCGAGCATGCCCGGCACCAGCCAGTTCAGCTGCTTGAGACTCACTTGCGGCAACATGGGCAAGGGCACATTGATGCTGACGCCGTCACGCTGGGAACCGGGCTCCACCTGGTAGCTAAGCTTCAGCTCGGTTCCCGCCACCAGCAAGGCAGGCGGAAACAGGGTCTGGTCGAACACCGTCCTGGCTTCCTCCACCAGATCGCCCCGCTGCATACACAGCCATTCCGGATCTTCCCTCAGCTTGCGTTTGAGGTATTTCTCCAAGCCTCGCCGGTCATGAATGTGCGCGGGAAGCTCGGCATCGTAGAACTCGAACACCGCGTCCGAGTCCAGCAGCACCCCTCGCGTGCGCTGGCGTGCCTCAATATCCTCCAGTTCCTTGAGCACTGCCCGGTTGCGTTCCAGGAAATGGTGCTCTTGCGGGTAATCATCAGCCACCAGCGCATCCCGAATAAAAACCCGCCGGGCTTCCATGGGGGAAATACGGCCGTAATCGCACTGCCGGCCGGCTACCAGGATGAGACCGAACAGGCTTACAGTTTCCCTGGCCGTGACCCGACCGGCCCTGGCATCCCAGGCAGGCTCTCCATATTCCCGGTACACCAGGTGCTCCGCCATCTCCTCAACCCACAAAGGTTCAATCCTGGCTGCGACCCTGGCCCACAGGCGACTGGTTTCAACCAACGCCGCCGCCATCACCCAGCGCGGATTTTTCTTCGACAGGCCGGAGCCAGGGAAGATAGCAAAGCGCGCTCCCCGCACACCTCGATATTCACGCTTCTCGTCCAACTCACCCACGTGTCCGAGTAAACCCGAGAGCAGAGCCTTGTGCACGGCCTGGTACTCAGCCGCATCGGAATTCATGTCCAGTTTTAACTCGCGCGCGAGGTTGCGGAGCTGTTGGTACACATCCTGCCATTCCCGCATCCGCAGGAAATTGAGAAACTGGCCCTTTGACCACTTGCGCAACTGGTTGCCACTCAACTCTTTACCCTTGCGCTGCCACAATTCCCACAAGGCTACAAAGCTCATGAAATCTGAGTCCTTGTGGGCATATTCGGCATGGCATTGATCTGCCGCGTCACGAGCGTCAGCGGGTCGTTCCCTGGGATCCTGGATGCTGAGACCACTGGCGATAACCAGCACCTCGCGCAGGCAGTTCAGCTTGCCGGCGGCAATGATCATGCGACCGAATACCGGGTCCACGGGGAAGCGTGCAATCTGCCGGCCCATGGCCGTGATGACCTGGTTCTCATCCACTGCGCCCAACTCGCGCAACAGCCGGTAGCCATCACGCACAAAGCGCGGGTCGGGTGGCTCAAGAAAAGGAAAATCGTCGATGTCCCCGAGTCCAAGGGCGGCCATCTGCAGGATAACGCTGGCCAGGTTGGTGCGCAGAATCTCCGGATCAGTAAAAGGCGTACGCGCCTCGAAATCTTCCTGGCTGTACAGGCGCACGCATATGCCTGCACGCACCCGACCGCAACGGCCAGCCCGCTGGCTTGCCGCAGCCTGGGAAATCTTTTCTATCGGAAGACGCTGAACCTTGCTGCGATGACTGTACCGACTGATTCGCGCATAGCCCGCATCGACGACGAAGCGAATGCCCGGGACCGTGATGGAGGTCTCCGCCACGTTGGTCGCCAGCACGATGCGGCGCGGGCCATCACTGCGAAAGGCCCGCTGTTGCTCAGACACGGAAAGACGCGCATACAGAGGCAAAATCAGGGTGTTTGACCACTGCTTCCTGCGCAGCAGTTCCGCCACCTCGTGGATCTCCCGTTCGCCTGACAGGAATACCAGGGTGTGATCCCTGGGCAATTCCTCCACGGCATCCACAACCTCCTGGATCAGGTCCTTACCATCCTCGCTCCTGGGCTCCCGATACTCGAGATCAACCGGGTAGGTGCGACCGGATACTTCGATCACCGGGGCGTGGTCAAAATGCAGTGAAAACTTTTCCGGATCGATGGTCGCGGAGGTGATGATGAGCTTCAGCTCCGGCCGCCTGGGTAACAACTGTTTTAGATATCCCAACAGGAAATCAATATTCAGGCTGCGCTCGTGCGCCTCATCAATGATGATTGTATCGTAGGCCCACAGCATTCGGTCACGCTGCAATTCTGCCAACAGGATGCCGTCGGTCATCAGCTTGACCAGGCTATGCTCCGAGGAGCTGTCGGTGAACCTGACCTTGTATCCCACCAGTTGACCCAGCGGTGTCTGTAATTCCTCGGCAATCCTGGCCGCTACTGTCCTGGCCGCAATTCGCCTGGGTTGTGTATGCCCGATAATCCCGGTAACGCCCCGGCCCAATTGCATACAGATTTTCGGGATCTGGGTGGTCTTGCCGGATCCGGTTTCCCCGCAGATCACCACCACTTGATGCTTCTGGATCGCCGCGGCAATCTCGTCCCGGCGTTCACTGACCGGCAGTTCCTCGGGAAATCGCAGAGCGGGAATACTACTTGCCCTGTTGCTGGCTTTTTGCAGGGAGTTCCCCAGCGCGCGCTCCAGTCCTTCCAGGTCGCGGTTGGCAGATTTCCCTGACTTCAAGCGGTTGCCGATGCGCCTGATCGACTGACGCATCGCCGGACGGTCGGCGAGCATAGTGCTATCCAGGTTCTCGCGAACCTGTTTCAAACGGGCCTGGACAGTCGGCCTGGACGGCTTTTCCGGAGTATTGCCAGTCATACGCCTGGCAGCATCACGACCACCCGCCCGCCACCCAAGGTCGAGCGCCCGACCTCCAGGCTGCCCCGATAGGCCAGCACCAACTCCCTGACCACCGCGAGACCTATGCCCTGGCCATCGTTACGTTCATCCGCACGCACGCCCCGTTGCAGCAGCATTTCCTCCAGACCCTGGGGGAAGCCGGCACCGTCGTCCTCAACCTGGATTTGCAGACCGGGCTTGCCCGCTTCGCCGGCCGGAATTTGCTCCATCTTCAGGACCAGCTGCCGGTCGCAATACTTGTAGGCGTTATCCAGCAGGTTGCCCAGGATTTCCATGAGGTCACCACGTTCACCGTGGAATGGTAGCGAGGCCGGCAGGTCCAGCCGGTGCCTGGGCTTCTTGTCCGAATACACCTTGTCCAGGGCCTCAACCACCCCGCGAGCCACCTGAACGGCATCCAGTTGCTTGCGCCCCAGCGTGCCGCTGCCCGCTGCCGCTGCCCGCTGCAACTGGTAACGGATGATCTCGTCCATACGCTCAACCTGGCGGTCCAGCAGGGCGGTATCGGTCCGACCGTCACGGTTCAATTGGCTGCGCACCACTGCAAGAGGTGTCTTCAGACTGTGGGCAAGATCGCCGAGGGCATGGCGGTAGCGCTGCAATCTTTGCCTCTCGGAGAGAATCAAGGCATTCATGTTCCGGGTTACCGGCTCCAGTTCCCGCGGATAGCCGGAACCCAGGGTTTCAGCCTGGCCCTTTTCAACCGCATCAATCTCCCGCTCTATCCGGTTGAGGGGTCGCAATACCATGCCCATCAACACTGCTACCGAGAGCAGCAGCAACAGCAGGGAGGCGAGAAACCAGCTCCCCATCTGCCGTCTGAAGCGATTTACCTGGGCGGTATAAGCGTCCAGGTTCTCGGCCACCTGGACTGCAAAGGACTCGATGCGACCGTCGTCAAACTCCCATTCGACACCGTAAGTCAGGGCCAGGTAGGCGGATCCGTCGGATGCCTTGACCCGGCGAAACATGCGACTGCCAGGTGAAGGCAATTCCTCCAGGGCAATATGCAGGCCCGCACTGGATGGCGATCGCCACAAGGCTGCGCCGCTGGAGTTCAATAATTCCGCATACAGCCCCGAGCCGGCCTGGGCAAACCTCGGATCCGGCAGTTCGCTGGAAATTGACAGGCCCTGCCCCTCTGGCTCCGCGGCGGCCAGCAGCATGATGACCCTGACATCGAGCACGTCCTGCACGGCTCTTTCCCCGGCATGTCGAAAGGCGAGATCCAGGCCAAAGGCAGTAAGCCCAAAAAACAATATCAACAATCCACTCACCCAGAGCAGCAACCTGCCTCGCAAGGAGTACATCAGGTGCTCACGCCCGTGGTGCTCGAGTGATACCTCAACTGCGATCCAGGGCCCAGCGATAGCCGCGCCCCCTCTTGGTTTCAATGGGATTCAGAGTGCCGTCAGGATCCAATTTGACCCGCAGGCGGCTGATAAACACTTCTATGGTGTTGCTGTCACGCTCGAAGTCCTGTTCATACAGCCTTTCGGTCAGATCCGCCTTTGACATTACCTTGCCAGCTGCCAGCAACAGGCATTCCAGCAAGCGGTATTCGAACGAGGTCAGGTCCAGTTCCCGCTCGGCAACCTTTACCTTCTGGCTGCGCGTGTCCAGGCTCACCGGGCCGCTGACCAGGACCGGGTCTGACCACCCGCCGGTACGGCGCAGCAGTGCTTGAACACGGGCCAGCAACTCTTCCACGCTGAACGGTTTGACCACATAGTCATCTGCACCGGCCTGCAGGGCTTCCACCTTGTCTTGCCAGCGATCGCGGGCAGTCAGAACCAGGATAGGCATCTTGGCCCCGCGCTCCCGCGCCTGGCGAATCAGGTCCATGCCTGATATTCCGGGCAAGCCCAGGTCCACGATGGCAAGATCGACTGGGTACTCCGTGGCGAAATACAGACCTTCCTCGCCATCCTTCGCCGTATCCACCACGAACCCCTGCTGGCGCAGTTTTTCCTGGAGGGATTCCCGCAGGTCCAGTTCGTCTTCCACTAGCAGTAGTCGCATGCTTTGCGCTCCTATTGGATCCTGCCGCTCTGGGCGTCCACTTTCACCGTGGTTACCCGCCCCTGGTCACTGAGCAACTTGATGACGTGAACCTTGCGACCACCCTGGTCTGTAGTACTGGCGCTGATCACTTTCCCGCCAAATCGCTCCCGAACCATTGCCACCGCCGCATCCAGCGACATTTCTGCCTTGGCCATGACTATTGGCCGGACGCGCTGTGCGCGCTCGTGGTTTCGATCCAGGGGTGCGGCATTGGCCGAGGGAAGCAGGCCAAGGGCAAGCACGGTCAGTAAAAGCGCCGATATAAGACGGCGGGCGGAATGCATGTAAACGTGTCTCATGATGCTAGTGTCACCCGCCGCCGTCGCACTGGCAACAGCGATGCTGTCCTGCGCTACCGGTACTGTTCGTCAATAGTCGGACGCACGTCCACCCGGACTTTTACTCGCTTGCCCGGGTCATAGGGCATACGCGTGCTATACAAGCGCCCGTGGTATTTGTAGGTAACCTGGTAGCCGTCGACCCGATCCTGGTAGCTTACTTGCTGGCTGGTCTGGCAGCGCTTCACCGGATAGCTGACAGTTTCTGCGGAGGCCGCGCCCTGGTGGCTTGCGCTTTGTCCAACTGTTGAACCCACGGCGATACCCAGCATGGTCATCGCTACCTGCCCACCGCCGTTGCCAAACTGGCTACCAAGCAGTCCGCCAACCAGGCCGCCGACTATGGCAGATCCACTAACACCAGGCCGGTGAGGCACAGACTCCACCACGGTTTCTTCCCAACATTCCCGCGTGGGTGTGCTGATTTTGACCTGACGCACAATGGGGACGACCTTGACCACATTCGCGTAGTCATACACAGCGCCATCCCGCTGATCTCTTGCCGGCCCTGCAATGGCCAGATTAAGCATGAGCAGACTGGACAAGCTTACCAGTGATATCAGTTTTTTCATGGCAGATCTCCTTGCCGATATGGCCGAATTCACACCCGCGTATTGCCGGGACTTGGCCACAGACTAGTCCCCTCTAGCTGAACCGGGACTTAACTGCAAAAACATCATCTTACCGGTCTCAGCGACCCAACTGCTTGGCCTGCTCCCACAAGGCGTCCATGCGTTCCAGGCTGGCCTCGCCGGCGCTGCTTCCCTCACTGGCCAAGGCATGCTCCACGTACTCAAAACGCCGTTGAAACCTGCCATTCGAATCACGCAGGGCGGCCTCCGGGTCAAGCTCATGGTGACGACACAGGTTAACCACGGCAAACAACAAGTCGCCTACCTCGGCGTGCATGCGCTGCTTGTCACCCACCGCAATTTCGCGGTCCAGTTCATCTAGTTCCTCGCTGATCTTGTCACGAGGTCCCTGGGCGTCCGGCCAGTCAAATCCTGTCTTACTGGCGCGCCGGCCCAATTTGGCTGCCCGGGTCAGGGCCGGCAAGCCTATGGGTATATCGGCTAGGATACTCGCGTCGCCCAGTCCCTTTGCCGCCTTTTCCCTGGCCTTGTGCGCGTCCCAGGCCAGCGCCTGGGCTTTTGCATCGGCGATGTCCTCTTGCGCGAACACGTGGGGATGCCGGCTGACCAGTTTCCTGCATATCCCTGCAATGACCTGGTCAAGAGCAAAGGCACCCTGTTCCTGCGCCAGCTGGGTGTGATAGACAACCTGGAACAGCAGATCGCCAAGCTCCTCGCACAAGTCGCTCATCTCGCCACGGGCGATGGCGTCGGCGACTTCATACGCCTCCTCAATGGTATACGGCGCGATGCTTTGAAAATCCTGCTCCAGATCCCAGGGGCACCCGGCCCGGGGATCCCGTAGCCGCGCCATGATCTCCACAAGCTCTGAAATATCACTCATAACAGCTTATTTCCCCACGAATAATTGCTGGTGCAGACTTACGATCATGCCAGCCGTGGCACCCCAGATATTCCTACCCTGGTAATGAATTTCGTAAACCGGTACCAGGCGGTCAAAAATTTGCCGTTGCCTCAGCGTGTGATTGGCAACGTCCATCAAAAACGCCAGCGGCACCTCGAAAGCGTCGGTGGCTTCCACCATGTCTGGCACCAGGGTGAACCCCGGGCGCACCAGCCCTATCACCGGGGTGACACGATAGTGGCTTATCGTCAGATAGGCCGGCAGATGGCCAAGGACGTCAACAAAACCCGGCTCGAGGTTGATTTCTTCGTGGGCTTCGCGCAACGCGGCCGCATCGGGGCCCTCGTCTTGCGCTTCTATCCGTCCGCCGGGAAAGCTGATTTGACCCGGGTGATGTTTCAAGCCCTCGGCACGTTGCGTCAGCAGCACGTTCAGACTCTCTCCGCGATCCACGATAGGAACCAGCACGGCCGCCGGGGTCCAGCGCCCGGGGTTGAATTTTCGCAGCAGGGCCGGCAAATCCCCATGCATGCCTGGCATATCCACATCATCAAGTTCAGGGAACGTTTCCCTTGATCTAATATTCCTGTGAAGAATATCTCTTAACTCTTTGTATTCCATAGCAAGATTTTTTCTATATGGTGGTTCAGGGTCATCGATTTCGAATCTCGGGCGAGCACGGAAACGCCTTGAAAGTGCTCAATACCGAGTTCGAACACCCCTCCTGGCAGCCATTTCGGCGTCCATCCAGGCACGCTCCCACTGTCCGACCGATACCCGCCTGGGGTATTATTCGCGCCCATCGTAACACCGTGCCCGAAGGTGCTGTACCGGTGTGGTAGCTCTCCTCACCGGGGAGCTGCCCGCTGAAAACTCCGGTGATCCCCGGCAGCGGTATCTCGAGGCTTCATTCGCGACCGACGAAAAGAAATTAGCCACTATGTCCAACACCTCTTCAAGTGATTCCACGGCGCATAATTTTCAGCTCATGGCCCTGTCTCCGGCCGATGGCCGCTACGCGTCCCGCTGTGAAAGTCTGCGGCCCATTTTTAGCGAGTTCGGACTGATTCGATTTCGTACGCGGGTTGAAGTTCAGTGGCTACGCCACCTGGCCAGGGATGCCGGCCTGGCGGAACTCAAGCCCTGGCCAGCCGGCGTTGATCCGGTGCTTGAGACCCTTGCCTTTGCATTCAGCGCCAAAGAGGCGGCCGAGGTGAAAAGCATCGAAGCCATCACCAACCATGACGTAAAGGCTGTGGAATACCTGGTCAAGAACCGGATTGACACCGTCCCGGGCGCGACACACCTGAAGGAATTTGTGCATTTCGCATGCACCTCGGAAGACATCAACAACCTGGCCTATGCCTTGATGTTGCGCGAGGCCAGGGAGACAGTCCTGCTACCGACCATGGACCGTGTGATTGCCAGTATAAGCAAGATGGCCGAACTGCATGCGGCTCAGCCGATGCTTTCGCGCACGCATGGTCAAACCGCCTCACCCACGACCCTGGGTAAAGAACTGGCCAACGTAGCCCACCGCCTGGGCAGGCAACGCCTGCAACTGGCGGCCGTCGAGACGCTGGGCAAAATCAATGGCGCGGTGGGTAATTTTAACGCCCACACGGTGGCCTACCCGGAGCTGGACTGGTCCGCAATCTCGCAACGATTTATTGCCAGCCTGGGTTTGGTGGCGAATCCCTACACGACTCAGATAGAACCCCATGACTGGATCGCAGAGTATTGTGATGCACTGGCCCGTTTCAACACCATTCTGATCGATTTCTGCCGGGACATCTGGAGCTATATTTCGGTTGGTTATTTCAAGCAGCGTCCTGTCGAGGGGGAAGTGGGTAGTTCCACCATGCCCCACAAGGTTAATCCTATCGACTTTGAAAATGCCGAGGGCAACCTGGGCGTCGCCAACGCATTGTTGAAACATTTCTCCGCCAAGCTGCCTGTTTCCCGTTGGCAACGGGATCTCACCGATTCCACCGTGCTGCGCAACCTGGGCGTGGCTCTGGGGCATGTGGTGATTGCTTTGGAGGCAAGCCTTAAAGGCATCGGCAAACTCGAGGTCAATACGGCGCGGATACAGGCCGATCTTGACGGAGCCTGGGAAGTGCTTGCAGAGCCGATACAGACGGTGATGCGCAGGTACGGAATTGAGAACCCCTATGAAAAGCTTAAAGCACTCACCCGCGGACAGGCCGTGAATGCCGAAACGCTGCGCGCGTTCATCAACGATCTGGAGATTCCCGAGTCGGCGCGCAAGGAATTACTCACCTTGAGTCCGGACAGCTACATTGGGCTGGCAGAGTCACTCGCCCGAAATCTGGGCAAAGAGGCCTGGTGATAGCCCCACGCCTGGTATGGCCCGTGGGAGTCAGCGTCGAGCATTTCCTGGCCAACACCTGGCAGCAACGACCGCTGAGAATGCCGGCTGCGCTGCCGGGTTTTCAATCGCCGCTCAGCCCTGATGAGCTCGCCGGCCTGGCCTGCGACGAAGGTATTGAGAGCCGCCTGGTTCTGCACCGGGCTGGCAACTGGACCTTGCAGGCCGGTCCCTTTGCAGAGTCAGATCTGCAAGAACTGCCCACTTCGGATTGGAGCCTGCTGGTTCAGGACGTGGAAAAACACCTGCCCGAACTCGCAAGGGTGCTCGATCCTTTTCGCTTCCTGCCTTCGTGGCGTATGGACGATCTGATGGTCAGCTGTGCAGCCCCCGGTGGAAGCGTAGGGCCCCACGTGGATGCCTACGATGTGTTCCTGATTCAAGCCCAGGGACGCAGGCGTTGGCAATGGGATAGCGAGGCCCGTAATCACCGGACCCGCGAGGATTCGGAGCTATCCCTGGTGCAGGGATTCATACCCGATCAGGACTGGATTACTGAACCCGGCGACGTATTGTATCTGCCGCCCGGGGTTGCGCATTTTGGCGTTGCTCTTCCGGGCGATGATCTGTGCATGACGTATTCGATAGGCTTTCGCGCGCCCTCCCGCTCTGAGCTGCTGCAGGATCTTGCCTTCTATCTCAGCGAGACCTCCGATCCTCGGTACACCGACCCCGGCATGTGTGTTGAGGAATCCCGCGATGGTGTTATCGGCAGCGCAGCCATTAGACGGGTCAGGGAACTTCTTGGCCAGGTGCTGACAATGGATGACAACTCATTGGCGCGGTGGTTTGGCAGTTTTGTGACTGAACCCAAGGCCTGGCTGAAACCCCTGCCGAAAGAAGAATTGATGACCACTGAGTCCTTGATCAACGCATTGGAAAACGGAGCCTGGCTGCGCCGACACGGTATGGCGCTATGGGCACGCTGGCAGAGTTCGGATCGACTGATCCTGTTCATTGACGGGCGCCCTGTAGACGTATCGCCTGAATTGTCGCCGCTGGTGTCTGAATTGTGCAGTCACCTCGATTTGAACGTCGACGCAAGCGTCTTGCGTGCCTCGGCAAAGGGCGCAAGCTTGATTACCGATTTAGTCAACAACGGTGATCTGGAAATCGATTATGACAAATAAACACTCAGTGGCAACTGTGCAAGTCAGGCTGGCCAGATGGCCGCAAGATGAGCCGCGAATTCACGCGATAAGGGAAACGGTATTCGTCAAGGAACAGGGCGTACCAGCAGACCTTGAGTGGGATGGCAAGGATGCTGGCTGCCTGCACGTGATCGCCGAGTTGCTTGATGGTGCAAAACGTGACGCAGTTGGCACCGGTCGCATTATGCCCAACGGTAAAATTGGCAGAATGGCGGTATTGGGAAAATACCGTGGCAAGGGGATAGGCGGACAAATACTCGCCGCACTTGTCGAGGCTGCCAGGGCACGGGGTCAGCATGATGTGTATCTTCATGCCCAGTCCCACGCATTGGCATTTTACCAACGATTCGGCTTTGAGGCCGATGGTGAGGAATTCCAGGAAGCCGGTATTCCACACAGGAAGATGCATCGCCAAATTGAACACGCCAAGCGACAAAACGAACAAGATCCCAACGAACGCCCGCAGGGTTATATCGGGTCATGACGACGTTCGTCAGGCGGTCGAGGAAGTCGCACGGCTGGCCAGCAAATCCCTGGTGATTTTTACTCACGATCTCGAACCTTCCATCTACGACGAGAATTCATTCATTGAGATCGTCAAGCGCCTGGTACTTTCTCGCGCCTATGCACGAATCCGTGTGCTGGTAGCCAGACCGCAACGCGCAGTAAAAGACGGACACAGGTTAATCACCCTTGGACGCCGCCTGAACAGCTATGTCGAGTTCAGAAACGTGCATAAGGATTACATGGATCGCACCGAGGCCTACATCATCGCCGATAATTTTGCGATCTCCTACAGGCTGGATGCGAGTCGATGGGATGGCATCGCAGATATCTGCAGCCCAGCAGTGGCCAAACGCTATCTTGCCGACTTCGACCGAATCTGGGCTGCCAGTATTCAGGAACCGGAACTAAGGGTTATGCATCTGTAGCCAACCGCTGGAAATACGCAGTTGTTATCCTGTAAAGAAATATCTAAAAAAAACCCGGCCAGTGCCGGGTTTTTTATGCTCGGAAAAAACACTTGAAGATCAGGGCTCGGGAATCTGCGGCACAAGCCTGAACGCAGCAGTACCGGACACGGTGGTATCGGCGCCATCGCTGAGTGAATAGCCCAGTCCCGCACCGTTTAGCTGGCCGAAATTGTCGCCGGTAAAGAATCCGCTTAACCATCCCTCGCCCTGGCTGACGCCGGACTCGCTGGTGACTGTCACCGTGTCAAAAGCACCTTCAAAGCCCGCAGTCGCACTGTTCAGTTCCAGCCCGCTGGCGTCGGCCGCCCACTGCTGCTCACCTGCACCACCCGGGTCGGGCATGCTCAAATCCAGGCTCGCGTCAACGGTGCTGTCATCGAAATTGGCGGTCAGGCTGGCGGAACCGAGCACGCCCTGCGCACCGCTATTACTGGTAGGAGCCGTGGCTCCATAGAGCTCAAAACTGGCGCTACCGGTGGATGGCAGAGCGGGTTGATGGCTGTCATCGCCCGTGATCCAATGCATCCCGCCTGCGCCCAGGTTAAGGTTTGACGCATTGACGCTGTCGCTGCTCAGATTCACCCGGCCACTTTCCCAGCGACCCCAACGCACACCTGTTTCCGTATCCTCACCCAGGTCCGTGCCACGAGCCGTACCACGCTCGGCGCGTATATCTCCGATATTATTGCCGTTCAGGCTCCAGTGATGATCATTTAAACGCACCAGGTCACCACTGCCATTGACTGTATAGCCCGCGCCATGGGCACTGAGAACCCTCGGGCTGGAATCAATTTCCTCGCGCTCCCGGGAAATGTTCACCGAGCCACCACCTGGATAGACAAAAATCACGGTCCCGCCATTTGCGTAGCCATGATGATCGTGGTCGTTGTCGTTGTCGCCAGTATCACCCGTGCCACCGGTATCGCCTGTACCACCGGTATCGCCTGTACCACCGGTATCGCCTGTACCACCGGTATCGCC
>JAPHSC010000364.1 GCA_026193125.1 Gammaproteobacteria bacterium | reverse complement strand
TAGTGCTGGGTTTGTCCGGTGGCATCGATTCAGCTCTCGTACTCAGTATCGCGGTCGACGCACTGGGCGCGGACAAGGTGAGGGCCGTCATGATGCCCACCCGCTACACCTCTGCCATGAGTATGCAGGATGCCAGCGAGCAGGCCGTCTTGCTGGGTGTTGGTTACGACGTGATTCCGATAGAACCGATTTACGAGGCTACGGTGACGGCGCTCGCCGAGGTCTTTCGCGGGCGCAAGCCGGATGTGACCGAGGAAAACATTCAGGCGCGCTCGCGTGGCATGGTGCTCATGGCCATTTCCAACAAGACTGGCGCCATGCTGCTGACCACGGGTAACAAGAGTGAGATGTCGGTGGGTTACGCCACGCTTTATGGTGATATGGCGGGAGGTTTCGCGCCGATCAAGGACTGCAGCAAGACCCTGGTTTACCGCCTGGCGCGCTATCGCAACGAGCAAGGCCGGGTGATTCCGGAACGGGTGATTGAGCGTGAGCCGTCAGCCGAGTTGCGCGATGACCAGAAAGACACCGATTCGCTACCGCCCTATGACGTGCTGGACCCCATCCTGGAAGGATTTATCGAGAAGAATCTCTCAGTGGATGAAATAGCCGCTCTTGGCTATGACCATGACACCGTGGCCAGAATCCTGGAATTGGTCAAGCGCAATGAATACAAGCGTCGCCAGGCGCCGCCGGGTATTCGCATCAGTCGACGTGCGTTCGGGCGGGACTGGCGTTACCCGATTACCTCGGGTTTTGGTCCGGGCCGGGTGGACGACTGAGTCAGGTCCGGTCCAGGTCCTACTGCTCCAGGCGCTTGCTGGCGTTCTTCAGACCCTGATTGAGGGTCAACAATTCCCGAGTATCCGCTTCGAGGTCCTTCAATCCCAGCTTGTTGTAGCAAATCGCCAGCAGTTCCATTGCCTGGTAGGCGCTGGTAGAGCCGGCATATTCTTCCAGTACGCTGCGCGCCCGGTGCGAGGCTGCCACGTATGAGCCTCGACGCACATACCATTCGGCTACATATATCTGGTATTGGGCCAGGCGGTTGCGCAGGTAAATCATTCTCTCCCTGGCATCTGGCGCATACAAGCTGCCCGGGAAACGTGCAATCAAGGTCGAAAAAGCAGAGAAGGAGTCATCCAGACCCTTGGGTGGACGCGCGTAGCGGTCTACCCTGAAGAGTCTCTCCAGTGAATTTTTTTCCTTGGGAAAATTCACCAGGCCCTTGATGTAATAGGCGTAGTCCACCCTGGGGTGAGTCGGGTTTTCGCGAATAAAGTTATCGGCCGCATCAATCGCCGACTCGGGCTCATCGTTCTTGTAATACACGTACAAGAGGTTGAGCTGAGCCTGCTTGGCATTTTCGCTAAACGGGTAGCGCGCTCCCAACTGTTCCAGATAAAAAATAGCCGCAGTGTAATTACGATTGCTAATGGCCTCTGAGCCCTTTTGGAACAGCGTGTCAGAAGCGGCATTACGATCTCGCTCGTACTTGTCACTGGAACAGGCGCCTGCCAGCAACGCAAGCAAAACGATCGCACCGAACTTGGCGCAGAGGGCAGGCAAAACCCGCATACGTTTTTCAACAGACATGTGCAAAACTTTGATTCCCGATAAGCTGGTGCAATTCCAGAGGTTTACAGGTTGACCGATGGTGATAGTCAGATCGACGTGACGACTCGCCGCTGCCGACTCAGTCGCGCAGTATAACTTAGGAAGTCGCCAATCTATTTACGATCTCGCCCCTGAGTCAAAATAACCGTCTTCTGTGTGGCCACTCATCACCGGCCCCGCTGACCCGCGATTGGCGTCTTGAATCGCACGCTTTTCGCTTACAATCCCGGTCATCCAGAAAAATTCGAGGGTTCCTCGCTTCTCAAGAGCATTGACCTTTGTCGCCGACCGCCATTCTAAAGAGTGTAGACCTCGTGAGCGAGCAACAGTTTCATACCCACGAATTGAGCATCCCGAATGAACTGGCCGGATCGCGGCTGGACCAGGCCCTGGCTGAATTGTTGCCGGAGTATTCCCGTAGTCGTCTGCAGGGCTGGATAAAGGCCGGTTCAGTGCAGGTGGATGGTCGTGTTTTGCGCCCCCGGGACAAGGTAGTAGGCGGCGAGCACCTCAGTATTCACGCCCCGCGTGAGGCGGAAGTGCCCATGCGGCCGGAAAACATTGCGCTGAATATTGTCTATCAGGACGAGCACTTGCTGGTCATAGACAAGCCGGCCGGTCTGGTCGTGCATCCCGGGGCCGGTAACCCGGCCTCTACCCTGCAAAATGCACTGTTGCACCTGCGACCCGGACTTGTGGAGTTGCCGCGGGCAGGGATTATCCATCGCCTGGACAAGGACACCACGGGTCTGATGGTGGTCGCAGCCAGCATTGAAGCGCACACGGTCTTGACCCGGACCCTCGCTGCGCGCGAGATCTTGCGCGAATACCAGGCAATTGCCTGTGGCGTGATGACCGCCGGGGGCGATATTTCAGCCCCGATAGGCCGGGCCAGCGGCGACCGCCGCAAAATGGCCGTGCGTGAGGGTGGGCGCCCAGCCGTGACACATTACAGGGTGCTGGAGCGATTTCGTGCCCATACCCACATACGTCTCAAGCTTGAGACCGGGCGGACCCACCAGATTCGGGTGCATATGGCGCATTTGCGCTTTCCCCTGGTGGGTGACCCGGTATATGGCGGCCGTCTGCGCATTCCGGCCAAGGCCACCCAGCCGCTGATCCAGTCGCTGCGAGGCTTTCATCGCCAGGCCCTGCACGCGGCCCGGCTGGGGTTTGCACACCCGGTGAGCGGAGAGCCCGTGGAATGGACGTCGCCGCTGCCCCGGGACATGTCGCAACTGCTTGAGGTCATGCGCGAGGACGCCCGGGGGCTGGAGCAATGAGCCACGCAGCCTTTATTGTGCCGGATTGGCCAGCGCCCAAGGGCGTCAGGGCGGTGAGCACCCTGCGCCAGGGAGGCGTGAGCGAGGGGAAGTACAAGGGTCTGAACCTGGGCGCCCACGTGGGTGATGATGCACAGGCGGTGGCCACCAACCGCGCCCTGCTTGCGCAGCCGCCCGGGCCCGCCGCCCGGCCACGATGGCTGGAGCAGGTGCACGGGTGCGTGGCCATTGCCGCCGATGACTGGCTTGCGGGTATACGCGCGGATGCCTGCGTGGCCATGCAACATGAGCAGGTCTGCGCGGTACTGACCGCCGACTGCCTGCCGGTTCTGTTCTGCGATGAGGCGGGGAAGTGTGTGGCCGCCGCCCACGCCGGCTGGCGAGGCCTGTTATCCGGTGTGCTGGAAAATACGCTGATGCTGATGTCTGCGCCGTCTTCAAGAGTGCTCGCCTGGCTGGGTCCGGCGATAGGTCCAACGGCCTTTGAAGTAGGCGATGAGGTGCGTGCAGCCTTTGTTGGCCAGGCCCCGGATACGCAGGTGTTTTTTGCCCCCAACCCGGCGGGGCGCTGGCAGGCAGACCTGGCCGGACTGGCCCGGCATCGGCTGAATCGGCTGGGGCTGGACCGGGTTTATGGTGGCGAGTTTTGCACGGCATCGGATCCCGCCAGATTTTTTTCCTATCGACGGGATGGGCAGTGCGGGCGCATGGCCAGCATGATCTGGCTGGACGGGTAGGGTGCACTTCGTGCACCGTCCCAAATGGTGCGTAAAACGCACCCTACAGCCAAGAACGGCAGAGCAGAAGGGTAGGGTGCACTCTGTGCACCCTACAATATGCTGCGTAAAACGTACGCTACAGCGAAGATTTGCAGCGCAGAAGCCGCATTTGCTGGTCGCGCTGTTTCCAATCCCGGTTGCAGGCAGTAGCATGGCGGCCATCACAATGACCACGGATACCCTGGCATGGGAACTCTAGGCTGGATTGTTCTGTTTACCATCGCCGGAGGCGCCCTCAGCGCCCTGGCTGCGGGCGCTTTCCTGCTGGCCAGGGACACCACCCGCAACCGCTTGATTCCACACCTGGTGAGTTTTGCCACCGGTGTATTGCTGGGCGCGGCGTTTATGCGTTTGCTGCCTGGCGCTTTTGAAGGTCTTGGACCGGACAATGTGCACGCGGTGGGCATCACGGTGCTGGCGGGGCTGCTGGTGTTCTTCCTGCTGGAGAAGCTGGTGCTTTGGCGTCATTGTCACCACGATGATTGCGACGTGCATACCGGCGCCCATGACCACGCTGCCTCGGGACGCCTGATACTCATCGGCGATGCCATGCATAACCTGGTGGACGGGGTACTTATCGCCGCGGCCTTTCTTACCGACTTCCACCTGGGTGTGGCCACCAGCGTGGCCGTCATCGCCCACGAGATACCCCAGGAAGTGGGGGATCTGGCAATCCTTCTGCATGCCGGTTTTAGCCGTCTGCGGGCCCTGGTCCTTAACCTGCTGGTCAGCCTGACCTCGGTGCTGGGTGGCGTAGCCGGTTACTTCTGGCTGGACGGCGCCCGGGCTTTTCTGCCCTACGCCCTGGCAGTCGCGGCCTCAAGCTTCATTTACGTGGCGGTGGCCGACCTGATACCCGGGATGCACAAGCGCGTGGATTTCCGCAGCGCCGCCGCGCAGATCATCCTCATCGTGGCCGGGATAGGCGTGATCGAAATAACTCATCGCTTTACCCATTAACCTGGGTCCGAAGCGCCGGGCTATTGAATTTGCCCGTCCAGCCCCCAAATCAGGGTGAGCTTTAGACTACTTTGAGGGCGTGCAACCATGCGCATGGATAAACTCACCAGCAAGTTCCAGATGGCCCTGGCTGATGCTCAGTCACTGGCCCTGGGCAGGGATCATCAGATCATAGAACCCGTCCACCTGATGGTGGCCCTGCTGGATCAACAGGGTGGGACGGTTCGTCACCTGCTGGGTAAGACCGGCAGCAACGTCAACCTGTTGCGTTCGCAGTTGGGCGATGCCCTGGATCGAATGCCCCGTATCGAGGGTACCGGCGGCGAAGTGCACTTGTCGGGCGATCTTGGCAACTTGCTGAACGTGTGCGACAAGCTGGCCCAGGGCCGCAATGATCAATACATCTCCAGCGAACTATTCGTGTTGGCCGCCCTGGATGACAAGGGTGCGCTCGGGCACTTGCTGCGTGACACCGGAGTGGTCAAGGGCGCAGTGGAAAAAGCCATTAGCGAGATGCGCGGTGGTGAGAGCGTGGATGATCCCAATGCCGAGGAAACCCGCCAGGCACTGGAAAAGTTCACCATCGATCTCACCGAACGTGCCGAGCAAGGCAAGCTGGATCCGGTCATCGGACGGGACGACGAGATTCGGCGCACGGTGCAGGTGCTGCAGCGCAGGACCAAGAACAACCCGGTACTGATCGGTGAGCCCGGTGTGGGCAAGACCGCCATCGTGGAAGGCCTGGCCTTGCGTATCGTCAACGGCGAGGTGCCGGAAAGCCTGAAAAACAAGCGCATCCTGTCACTGGATATGGGTGCCCTGATCGCCGGCGCCAAGTTCCGTGGCGAGTTCGAGGAACGCCTGAAGGGTGTGCTCAACGACCTGGCCAAACAGGAAGGGCAGGTCATCCTGTTCATCGACGAATTACACACCATGGTGGGTGCCGGCAAGGCCGAGGGCTCCATGGATGCGGGCAATATGCTCAAGCCCGCGCTGGCGCGTGGCGAGTTGCACTGCGTGGGTGCGACCACGCTGGATGAGTATCGCCAGTACATTGAAAAGGACGCGGCGCTGGAACGCCGGTTTCAGAAAATTATTGTGCAGGAGCCGACGGTGGAAGACACCATCGCGATCCTGCGCGGGCTGAAAGAGCGCTACGAAGTACACCATGGCGTGGATATCACGGATCCGGCTATAGTCGCGGCGGCCACCTTGTCACATCGTTACATCAGTGACCGCCAGCTTCCCGACAAGGCCATCGACCTGATTGACGAGGCCGGTTCGCGGATTCGTATGGAAATTGATTCCAAGCCCGAGGTTATGGACAAGCTCGACCGCAGGCTGATCCAGTTAAAAATCGAGAGAGAGGCCCTGTCCAAGGAAAGCGATGAGGGATCGCGCAAACGGCTGAATATCCTGAAAGAGGAAATAGACAAGCTGGAGCGCGACTACTCGGACCTGGATGAAGTCTGGAAATCTGAAAAAGCCGCCATGCAGGGCGCCACGCAGATCAAGGAAGACATCGAGCGGGCTCGCCTGGAACTTGAAACCGCCAGGCGCGCCGGTGATCTGGCGCGTATGTCGGAACTGCAGTACGGGCGTATACCGGAACTGGAAAAGCAGCTGGCGGCAGCCACCGAGGCGGAGTCGCAGGAGCGCACCCTGGTACGCAACAAGGTCACGGAGGAAGAAGTTGCCGAGGTGGTGTCGAAGTGGACCGGTATCCCCGTGAACAAGAT
>JAPHSC010000369.1 GCA_026193125.1 Gammaproteobacteria bacterium | reverse complement strand
GGGGGGACTTGCGTAGTGAAGTACTGAAGGAGCTGGAGCGGCATACGATTGCCATGACCCAGCTGCAATCCCGGGCCGGTGTGGACAGCGGCCGTCTGCAGTCGGTGTTGAGAAACCTGGGCGAATTACGTGATCGACTGAATGCGGGCGGCGCCCACTACCTGTCACCGCTGAAGGACAATGAATTCCTCAGCGCAATCAAGCACCGCAGCGCCATTCCCGGCGGGACCTGCGAGTTTGACTTGCCGGAGTACAGTCACTGGTTGCGCCAGCCTTACGAGGAGCGTCTGGCGAAACTCGAGGCCTGGATGACCGTGCTCAGACCCCTGTGCGACAGCATCGCGGAGTTGCTTTGGCTGAACCGCCAGACCTCGGTGTTTACCGAGAAAGAAGCGGAAGGCGGACTATTTCAGATGACCATGGAGCGTGCCGGCAACTACGAGCTGGTGCGTATCGCCTTGTCACCGGACACCCACTTCTTTCCCGAGGTCAGCGGCGGAAGCCATCGAGTGATCGTGCGCTTTCTCAGTCTGCCCGGCGCTGGTTCGCGGCCACAGCAAACCAGCGAAACCGTCGCCTTTCGCATCAGTTGTATCTAGAGACCGGAATGAGTATGACAGTGGAATGTCCCAACTGCGGAGCCCTGGTGAACTGGACTCCGGAATCTGCCTGGAAACCGTTTTGCAGTGAACGCTGCAAGATGATTGACCTGGGCGCCTGGTTCAGCGAGGAACGTGCCATACCGGATCCAAAACAGCGGACCGACGAGCAGTGGGAGGATGAGGATACCCTGTCGGCCTTTAACCAGGACGTCGAAGAAGAGCCTCAATAATCGGCGCGTCTGCTTCCAGCAGGTCGACCCCGTACAACAATTCCGGCAACACCCATTGCAGCGCCTGGCCTTCCAGGCTGCGCGGCACGCCCTGGTATTGGGTCACCAGCCACACATCCAGGTGCACATGCCGGTCCGTGTACTGGTGAGAGAGGTGCAACAGGGGCTCGGCGGCCAGCACCTCGATACCCAGTTCCTCACGTAATTCCCTGGCCAGACCCGCGCTTGGGATTTCCCCGGGCTCCAGCTTGCCACCCGGAAATTCCCAGCGTCCCGCCATATGGGTACCCGGGAGCCGCTTAGCGATCAGTACGCTGGCGTCGTCACGCACCAGCACACCCGCCACCACATGTATTTCCATTTACTGGACCCGGCCGTCAGGGTCGGCTAGTCCAGTTTGCCGTGGCACTGCTTGTACTTTTTACCCGAGCCACAGGGGCAAGGACTGTTACGCCCGACCTTGGGATGATCGCGCACGAAAGGCGCGGCTGCTTGTTCTTCGGGACGGCTTGGCGCCGCACCCGCCGATGCGGGATCGGCATGCTGGAATTCCATGCTACCGGCGCTTTCCTGGCGCTGCTTCTCCACAGCATCCACATCATCCTGACTGCGCAACTGCACCCGTGACAGCGTGCTGATGACTTCCCGCTTGACCTGCCCCAGCATGGCCTCGAACATTTCAAATGCTTCGCGCTTGTATTCCTGCTTCGGGTTCTTCTGTGCGTATCCACGCAGGTGTATGCCCTGGCGCAGGTAGTCCATCGCCGCCAGGTGTTCACGCCAGTTCGAATCCAGCTGCTGCAGCATGATGGCCTTCTCAAAGTGACGCATCACCGGTGCACCAATCGACGCCACTTTTTCTTCGTACAGACTATCCAGTTCGGCCACCAGCTTTTCGCGCAGGGCGTCCTCACTCAGGCTGGTGTCTTCGCGTAACCAGCCGGCAATATCCAGGCGCGCGCCGAAGTCATGCTCCAGCACTTGCTCCAGGCCCTGGATTTCCCATTGCTCCTCCGGACCGCCGGGCACGATAAACTTGTCTATCTCCGCGTTGATGACCTCGTGCCGCAGACCATAGATGCTTTCGGCGATGTCCTCGGCCTCCATCAACTCGGCGCGTTCGCGATAAATGACCCGGCGCTGGTCGTTGGCCACATCATCGTATTCGAGCAAGGATTTACGAATATCGAAGTTATGCGCCTCGACCTTGCGCTGGGCACGTTCAATCTGCCGCGACAGCATCTTGCTTTCAATGGCCTCACCTTCGCGCATTCCCACCCGCGACAACATGGACTTGGTGCGCTCGGGATCGCCGAAAATACGCATCAGGTTATCTTCCATGGACAGGTAAAACCGGCTCGAACCCGGATCGCCCTGGCGGCCGGAACGGCCTCGTAACTGGTTATCGATACGTCTGGACTCATGCCGCTCGGTACCAATAATGTGCAAGCCTCCCGCCTCGACTACCTGTTGATGACGCCGGGCCCAACGCTCACGCACTGCCGCCCGCTCTTCATCAGAAATATCCTCGCGCAGTTCGGCGAATTCCGCATCCAGGCTTCCACCGAGCACGATATCCGTACCACGACCTGCCATGTTGGTAGCAATCGTGATGGCGCCGGGCCGGCCGGCCTGGGCCACGATGCCCGCTTCCTGGGCATGTTGTTTTGCGTTCAAAACCTTGTGCGGCAGCTTGGCCTTGGTCATCAGGTTATCCAGGTATTCGGAAGCCTCGATAGAAGCGGTACCGACCAATACCGGCTGGTTGCGTGCCTGGCAATCACGAATATCATCCAGGATGGCTTCGTACTTGTCCTTCTGGGTGAGGTAGACAAGATCGGGCGCATCAGCACGAATCATCGGCTTGTTGGTGGGAATCACCACCACCTCCAGACCGTAAATCTGCTGGAATTCGTAGGCCTCGGTATCCGCGGTACCGGTCATACCGGCCAGCTTGTCGTACATGCGGAAATAATTCTGGAAGGTGATCGAGGCTACCGTCTGGTTCTCCTCCTTTACCTGCACCCCTTCCTTGGCCTCCACCGCCTGGTGCAGGCCGTCGGACCAACGCCGGCCTGGCATGGTGCGACCGGTAAATTCGTCCACAATCACGATTTCACCGTCCTTGATGATGTACTCGACATCATTGCGGAACAGGTGGTGAGCACGCAGGGCGGCAGTCAGGTGGTGCATGAGACGTATATTGCCCGCGTCGTAAAGACTTTCGCCGGCCTTCAGCAGACCCGCTTTGCCGAGCAGACGCTCCACCTTCGCATGCCCCTCCTCGGTCAGGTAGGCCTGCTTGGATTTCTCGTCCACGGTAAAGTCCCCTGGCGGCACAATCTGCGCCAAGGGTGGTTTCGCCGTGGGCTCCATTTCCACCAGGTCGGCATCGGCAGCCTCCGCCTTCTGCATGGCCTCTGCCACCGACATCTCGCCCAGGGAACTGCCATCAATATCCAGCAGCGCAACCTTGCTCGCCATGATGTCTTCGTTGCGCTTGGCGTTCGGCCCACCCTTCTGCAAGGTCAACTGGGGCACGATGGCATTCATCCGCACATACAGGTCCGTGCGCTCTTCCGAGGGCCCGGAGATGATCAAAGGTGTGCGCGCCTCGTCGATCAGGATGGAGTCCACTTCGTCAACTACCGCATAAGCCTGGCCACGCTGGACCCGGTCATCCGGGCGAAATGCGAGGTTGTCTCGCAGGTAGTCAAAGCCGAACTCGTTGTTGGTTCCATAGGTGATATCGGCGGCATAGGCCTCGCGCTTCTGCACCGTATCCTGGCCAGACTGGATGACCCCCACTTTCAATCCCAGGAACTCGTATATCGGCCCCATCCAGCGGGCGTCACGCGCAGCCAGGTACTCGTTCACGGTGACAATGTG
>JAPHSC010000047.1 GCA_026193125.1 Gammaproteobacteria bacterium | reverse complement strand
CCACAGCCAAAAGCACGTGATCAGGCAGTCCCTCACGCAGACGGTGTAATTCCGTCCGCGGTATCCAGGTACCGGTGGGATTATTGGGGTTCGCGAGAAAGACGACCTTGGTGCGCGCGGTGACTCGCGCAAGTATGGCGTCCACGTCAGCAGTAAGGTCCGCTTCCGGCACCCTCACCGGCACGCCGCCCGCCGCCAGGGTGGAAATCAGGTAACAGACAAAGGCGTACTCGGTGAAAATCACCTCATCTCCGGGCGCCACGTAGGCCCTGCAAACGCAGTCAATAAGTTGCTCCGAACCGGTCCCGCATACCACCTGTTCAGGCGCCAGTCCGTGGGTGCTGGCCAGCGCCTGGCGTAATTCGATGGCCGCCCCGTCAGGATATCGATTCAACTGACCGACCTGGTCCCTGTAGGCCTGAATAGCCGCAGGGCTTGGTCCCAGTGGCGACTCATTGGACGAGAGTTTTGCGGGCGATGCAAACCCCGGCACCGAGGCCTCACCCGCCACATAGGGCACGATTTTCATCACGTGTGATTTGGCTTCTACCAAAGGCATCGCATGCTCCACCAGGGATATGTTGGGAGGGACCTAGACCACCAGCGCGGGTAGCCGTCTGCCATTTTCCAGCGGCCAGTTTTCCAGCAACGAAACCAGTGCGCCAAGGAAACTGTTGGCCTGGAAACCATCCAGCACTCGATGGTCCAGGGTCAGGGTAACGTAGCACATGGGACGCACCTGGATGCTGTCCTGCCCGTCAATTTCCCTGACGATGACCCGCTTCTCCAGCTTGCCCACCCCGAGGATGGCTGACTGGGGTTGGTGAATTACGATGGGCGTGGCAATCAGGCTTCCGCTGACACCATGATTGGAAATGGTAAACGTACCGCCCTGCACCTCTGCAGGGCTGAGTGTACCCTTGCGCGCCTTGGCCGTGAGTTGCTCGAGTCCTTCGGCAACCTGGTAAAGATCCATGTCCTGGCTCTTGCGCAACACCGGCACCACCAACCCCTTGTCGCCCAGGGAAGTACCTACCCCGATATTCACATCATCAAAAATCTGCAAGTGATCTTCATGCCATCGACTGTTCACTACCGGAACCTTGCGCATCGCCAGAGCACTGGCAGCCACAAAATAGGCGGTAAGGGTCAGGCGCTTGCCGATACTCGCAAGTTCCGACGCACAATTGGCCTTGTGGGCCAGTACAGCCGACAGGTCGGCTTCGAAAACCGTGGTGACATGAGGCGCAGTTTGTACACTGCCCAGCATATGCGCAGCGATGCGTCTGCGCATCGAATCATGCGGCAGGTCGTGACTGCGAATGTCCCCCGTCAGCGTGGCTGAAACCGGTGCCTGAACGTAGGCGCCGGGCTTGCCCCGGCTTGCTTCGATATCCCTCGCGGTGACTCTGCCTCCCCGTCCGGTACCGGCGATTTGATCCAGGGAAAGGTTTAACTGACTTAACATTCTGCGCACGGCCGGAGAAGTTCTACCGGGCGGCAGCGGTGTCTCCGGGGCGCCGGAGGTCGGCACGCGGGACATGCCAAGCTTGCTCACTGCCCGATCCGGCTCCGCCACCTGCAAGCTTGCCTCTGCCCCCACTGTCTCCGGCACCTGCAATAGCAGGGTTGCCATCACTTCACCCGGGATCAATTCATCCCCGGCTTGTTTATGCAGGTCTTGCAGAACACCCGCGGCCGGCGACGCCAGTTCAACCACCACCTTGTCAGTCTCCAACTCGGCCACAGGTTCGTGGGCTGCGACCGTATCGCCCTGTTTTTTCATCCATCCCTGGAGCACGAAACGCGTGCCTTCCTGCTGGTCCTTGGGCACCCTGATTTCGATGGTCCTGGTCACGGCTCAGATACCGTCCAGTTCGCGCATGGCCGCTGCGATTTGCTCCACGCCTGGCACTACCGCATTGAGCAGCACCGGACTGTGAGGACTGGGGATGTCCGGCATGGTAAGACGTCTGACTGGTGCGTCCAGGTCAAAGAAGGCTTCGTCGCTGAGCACAGCCGCAATTTCGGCGCCAAATCCTGCGGTCAGGGTATCTTCATGCACAATCAGGCAGCGCCGGGTACGACGCACTGACTCCAGTACTAACTCTCGGTCCCAGGGAACCAGCGTGCGCAGGTCAATCAAATCCACGGCGACACCTGAAACCGCCACCGCCTCCTCGCAACGAGCCACCATTCCGCCCCAGGTGATCACGCTCAGGGCATCGCCCTTATGCACTGTGCGTCCCTTGCCGAAAGGCAGAACGAATTGATCACCCGGATATGGCCTGCGTGCCGACACATCATCGAGCAAGGCACGGTGCTCGAAAAAAATCGTAGGGTTATTGTCACGCATTGCCGAGCGCAGCAGACCCACTGCATCCTCGGCGTTGGACGGCATGGCCAGGCGCCACCCCACCGCATGCGCCCATTTCACTTCACCGGATTGACTGTGCCACGGATCACCACACTTGAAAAAGCCGCCGGGAATACGCACGACCATGGGCGCGGCAAAACGATTATTGGTTCGCCAGCGCATGGTCCCACAATCATTAAGCTGCTCCTCGGCCGGATCGGCATATTTTCGGAACTGGATTTCGGCCACGGGCATCAGGCCCGCTGCCGCCATACCCACGGCACGACCGATGATGCCTTCCTCGGACAGGCTGGTATCAAACACCCGGTCCGCACCGTATTTGTCTTGCAGGCCCAGGGTCACGGCGTGCACACCACCCTTACGCCCCACATCCTCTCCAAACACGACGAGTTTCGGGTTGCCGGCCAACTCACTGTCCAAGGTGCGCCGGATGGCCGTGGCCATATTTATGCGCGCCGGCTCGCGTTCGGGCTGTTCAGAACTGTCCGGAAACTGATGACCTGTCGACCACAGTCCACCTTGATCCTGCAAAATGGGGCTGCCCGCCTGGTCAGTCTCCGAAAATACGAATCGCTGTACCGATGCGGGGTCCGGATCAGCGCGTTCCAGTACTCTCTCCAGCGCCGCAGCCAGGTCTTCCCGGGCCTGCTTATCCAACTCCAGCCATTGCGCTTCGCTGAGTACATTCGGGACCATGAAATCCTTCAGCCTGGGCAAGGGATCGCTCTGCCACTCAGCCTCAATTTGCGCCTGGCTCTTGTAGGCCTGGGTATCCTGCCCCGAATGTCCGTTCAGCCGCGGCACACACAAGCGGAGAAGTACCGGCCCCTTGCCGCTGCGTACCCAGTTGCTTGCCTGCAGCAGGAGAGTCGCGGCTTCGCGTGGATCACTGCCGGAACCATCGAGAATCTTCAATCCGTTGAACGACGCCAGGTTTGCCGCAATGTTGCCGCCCGGGGTCTGAAAATCCGAGGGTACAGAGATTCCGTAGCCATTGTCCTCAATGTAAAACAAAACCGGTAATCGCTGGGTTGTGGCGATATTGAGAGCGGACCAGAAACCATTGGTCGCGGTGGAGGCGTCCCCACCCAGGGCAACGGCCATACAGCCGGCAGCGTCCTGCTGCTTAAGCACCTTCACTCGGTATTGCAGCGCCTGCGCCCAACCCACAACGGGCGTGTACTGGGTACCGACACCACCGGACATCGGCAGCACGCAGGGCCCACCGGCGGCCGGCATATTGAATACCACCCCGATATCGCGACCGCCGCTCATGCCGCCGGAGCGCATCAGGGGGCCCGCCATCGCATCATCCAGATCCAGCCCCACCGACAGCATGAATGGACGTGAGCGGTAATACCCGCAAGCACCATCACCTGGCCGGTTTAGCAAACTGCCCAGGATAGCCTGCGCCATATCGTGACCACGCGCGGAAAACTGGTACAGGACCTTGCGCTGCTTCACCAGCTGGCTCTCTTCCAGCTCATCCAGGTGGCGTGACAACAGGGTGTGGTAGGCAATACCGCGCCAGTCCACGGTCGGAACCGCGGCTACATGGGGGGTGTCGAGGGAGCGCAATCGGGGCGCTAGCGTCATGGGTCTTCCTCTCTCTCCCGTCACGACGGGAATCAGGTTCCGGCTCTACTAGGCGCAGAGATTAGAATATCCCCTTTTTGTCGAAATTATGTTGCGATTTTACCTCTCTTATAAAGTTTTTTAGCAATTATCTTCCTATTTATATTATTTATTGGTAGATTATTGCCATTATGCCTATAGCGATTTCAAAACAAGATCTGGCCATCCTTGGGCACCTGCAAGAGGACGGACGTATTTCGAACCGCGACCTGGCCGATCGAGTGTCCTTGTCACCCTCCCCCTGCTGGAGACGGGTGCGCGCCCTGGAGTCGCAACAAGTCATTCGTGGCTACACCGCATTACTGGATCCGCAGAAGCTGGGGCTGAGCATTCTCGCTTTTGCCAACGTCTCACTGGTGGATCACCATCCAGCCACGGTACAGCACTTTGACCAATCCATAAGTGAGGCGCCTGAAGTGCTGGAGTGCTTCATGACCAGTGGCGACCATGACTACATGCTCAAGGTGGTGACCCGGGACATGTCCAGCTACCAGGATTTTCTCAGTGAGAAACTGCTGCGGCTGGACTGTGTAAGGACGGTAAACACCAGCTTCGCCCTGAAGCAAAAAAAGATTTCGACCAGACTGCCACTGGTGGCACGCGACGGCGACTAGAGCTGGGGCTAGGGAAATCGGGGTCGAACCGCAATTAAGCCGTCACCGGGAAACCAGACATCGAAAATCTCGGTTCGACCCCATTTTTCATTTGTGCATAGATCATGGATCAGAGATCTGCCTAGGTCTGATCATAATCGAGCAATAACTCGTCGCTGCGCGGGTAACACTGGCAGGCCAGCACGAAGCCTGCTTCCAGCTCCCAGGGCTCAAGCGCGTAGTTAATCGCCATGGATACATCGCCCTTGAGCAGCTTCACCCTGCAGGTCGAGCACACTCCGCCGGTGCAGGAATAGGGTAAATCCAGTCCTTGCGCCAGACCCGCCTCCAGTATGTTCTG